>NZ_JBSFHY010000036.1:0-111485 GCF_053597295.1 Streptomyces sp. NPDC001450 | reverse complement strand
GTGAGGTGCTGCGCCGCCAGGGCCCCGACTCCCCGAGCCTCGAAGCCGCCCGCGCCCGGCAGGCTCACTGGCAGGGACGCGCGTCGGCAGGGCCCCCACCGCTGTGTCGACGGCCGCTCGTGAACTGCCGGCCGGGCTACGGGGCGGGCACAGCGTCCCACCGGTCGAAGTAGCTGAGCTCGCTTGCGGTCCATGCGCTGACGTCCTTGATCGCCACCCGCTCCTTCCACACAGCCTCGGGAGCCAGCCGGCCGGTGATGACGGCGCCGCCGACGACCACGGTCAGCGGCCGGTCTCGGCAGGGTTCCCCCTCCACCGGAAGGGTGAAATCTACGTTGGGCAGAGTAGATTTTCGCTCCCGATGTGGGTACGCTTCTTCTCGTAGACACGGTCGAACGAGACCCGCCAGACACGAACTGGCGGGTAGCTGAATACGAAGTTCGCAGGTCAGTGCGGCTCTCGAGCCTCGAAGCCAAAGCGTTCCCAGAACGGTGACGGGACTGGGAGCCGCACTGGGCGGCTCGCACGTCGAGGAGCTGCCAACAGCGGTACCGGTTCATTCAGTGGTTGGTCCAGAGAGGAATGGAGGAGCAGGCGCCATCAGGATCGCCCGGCCCGAGAGACACTCGGCCCGGGTACCGCAAGACCCCGGATTGGATGGTGGTCCCCGGTCACGCAGCAGCGATCCCCCGCTCCGCCCTGCCGGGCCGGGTAGCGGAAAACAGAAGGTCGGCACAGCAGTAGGGCCGACAGATGGTGTTGAATTTCCTTCGGGGCCCTGGTGCCGTACGGCACCAGGGCCCCTCGACGCGTTGCACAGCGAGGTGACATGACATCGGACAACCCCCTGAATGATCGTCTGGACGACGACGACTACCCCGCGTACACGATGGGCCGGGCAGCCGAGATGCTCGGCACCACCCCGGCCTTCCTCCGAGCCATCGGTGAAGCTCGTCTCATCACTCCGCTCCGCTCGGAGGGAGGACATCGCCGGTACTCCCGCTACCAACTGCGGATCGCCGCGCGCGCCCGCGAGCTCGTCGACAAGGGGACCCCGATCGAGGCCGCGTGCCGCATCGTCATCCTCGAGGACCAGCTCGAGGAAGCGCAGCGCATCAACGCCGAATACCGCCGTGCCGCCAGCGAATCGGCGGGCAGTGCCGGCTCCGGCTGAACACGCGGGCGGGGCCGTATCCGGAACGCCGTCCGGTGGCCGAAGGGGAGTGCGGCCCGGAAAGTGTCGGACCAGCACGAGCCGATGTGTCGGCCTGGGGGCGGTTGAGCCACGCGTCGGCATCCGGTCAGGCGTCGAGGTGGGACATCCCGGCGGCGGGGTATCGGTCACCGACTGCGATGCCGCTCGGGGCGATGTGGTCCAGAGCGGCCAGGTCCTCGGGGGTCAGGACCAGCGCGGAGGCGGCCGCGTTCTCCTCCAGGTAGCGGCGGCGCTTGGTACCGGGGACGGCAACGACGTCCGGGCCCTGGGCGAGCACCCAGGCGAGCGAGAGCTGGGCCGGCGTGACCTTTTTGACGGCGGCCAGCTTCTGGACTTCTTGCACGACGTCGAGGTTCTTGACGAGGTTTTCGCCCTGGAACCGCGGTGCGCCGCGGCGGAAGTCCGAATCGGGCAGGTCCTCCGTACTACGGATGCGGGCGGTGAGCAGACCACGTCCCAGCGGGCTGTAGGCGACGAAGCCGATGCCCAGTTCACGCACAGTCGCCAGCACACCGTTCGTCTCGACATCGCGGGTGAACAGTGAGTACTCCGTCTGCACGGCGGCCAACGGGTGAACGGCGTGGGCGCGGCGGATCGTGGCCGCCGAGGCCTCCGAGATGCCGAGGTTGCCCACCTTGCCCGCGGTGACCAGCTCGGACAGGGCTCCGAAGGTCTCCTCGACGGGCACCTCACGGTCGACGCGGTGGAGGTAGTAAAGATCGAGCCGGTCGGTACCCAGCCGACGCAGGGTCCCGTCGATGCTGCGGCGGATGTAGTCCGGGCGGCCGTTGACACGCCCGGTGAGCCTTCCGTCGGCGTCGATCTCCGCACCGACCTTGGAGGCGAGCCGGACGTTGTCGCGGCGGCCGGCAACGGCCTTGCCCAGGAGCAGCTCGCCTGCATGAGGACCGTACATGTCGGCGGTGTCGAGCAGCGTCACCCCGAGTTCCAGCGCGCGGTGCACGGTGCGGATCGACTCGTCCTCGTCGCCGGGACCGTAGGCGAAGGTCATTCCCATGCAGCCCAGGCCCTGCGCGGAGACCGACAGACCCGGGGTGCCCAACGTGCGTTGTTCCACTGAGAGTTTCCTTACTGCTTCGGTGAGGTCCTTGGCCCCGGTGAGGTTCCTGGCCCGGTGAGGCCGCTCGGTCACGGCAGGATCGGGCGCCATGACGGTGCTCGTGCGGCGGTCCATGCGCCGGCCGGCGCGGCCGGCGCCGTCGGCTGGCCCCACCGGGCCGCGGGTGGCTCTGCGTCGCCGGGCTCGCCGTCCTCCCGGTTGGCCAGGCCGTAGAGCACCGCGGTCAGCGCGGCCAGTTCGTGTTCCCGGGGGGCGCCCCGAACCACCCGGAACAGCGGGTCCTCGCCGGTCACTGCGGCTGATTCCCATGCTTGCGGCTGGGCAGCGGCACATGCTTGGCCCGCAGCATGGCGAGCGCTCCGATGAGCCGGTGCCGCGTCTCGGCCGGGTCGATGACATCGTCGACGAGGCCGCGTTCGGCGGCGTAGTAGGGGTGCATGAGCTCGCTCCGGTACTCCTTGACCCTCTGGGTGCGCACCGCCTCGGGGTCTTCCGCGGCCGCGATCTCGCGGCGGAAGATGACATTGGCCGCCCCCTCCGCGCCCATCACCGCAATCTCGTTGGTCGGCCAGGCGAAGGACACGTCGGCGCCGATGGAGCGGGAGTCCATCACGATGTACGCGCCGCCGTACGCCTTGCGCAGGATGACCTGGACACGCGGCACAGTCGCGTTGCAGTACGCGTACAGCAGCTTGGCGCCGTGCCGGATGATCCCCCCGTGCTCCTGGTCCACACCGGGCAGGAATCCCGGTACGTCGACCAGGGTGACCAGCGGGATGTTGAACGCGTCGCACATGGCGACGAACCGGGCGGCCTTCTCGCTGGCGTGGATGTCCAGCACGCCGGCGAGCGAGGCCGGCTGGTTGGCGACGACCCCCACCACGTGTCCGTCCATCCGGGCCAGGGCGCAGATGACGTTGGTCGCCCACAGCGGCTGGATCTCGAAGCAGTCGCCGTCGTCGACGATTTCCTCGATCACGGCGTGCATGTCATACGAGCGGTTGGGGTCCGCGGGCACCAGGTCGTTCAGCTTCTCGGTAAGCCGGCCCGGCGGGTCGGCCGAGGGAACGCGCGGCGGCAGTTCACGGTTGTTGGACGGCAGCAGGGACAGCAGGTGGCGCAGGTCCGCGAAGCACTCCTCCTCCTCGTCGTAGGCGAGGCTCGCCACCCCGGACACGGCGGCGTGCGCGTCGGCGCCGCCGAGCGCGTCGTGGCTGATCACCTCGCCGGTCACCGCCTTCACCACGTCGGGCCCGGTGATGAACATCTGAGCGGTCCCGCGCACCATGAACACGAAGTCGGTCAGCGCCGGGGAGTAGGCGGCGCCGCCCGCGCACGGGCCGAGGATCACGCTGATCTGCGGGATGACGCCGGAATTGCGGACGTTGCGCTGGAAGATACCGCCGTATCCGGCGAGCGCGGTCACGCCCTCCTGGATCCGGGCGCCCGCCCCGTCGCACAGGCCCACGATGGGGGCGCCGGCCGCCTCGGCCAGATCCATCACCTTGTGGATCTTGGCGGCGTGCGCCTCGCCGAGGGCGCCGCCGAAGATGCGGAAGTCATGGGCGTAGACGAACACGGTGCGGCCGTCCACGGTGCCCCAGCCGGTGACCACCCCGTCCGTGTAGGGCTTCTTGGCCTGCATGCCGAAGCCGGTGGCCCGGTGCCGGCGCAGGGTCTCGATCTCCGAGAACGACCCTTCGTCGAAGAGCAGCTCGATGCGTTCCCGCACGGTCAGTTTGCCTTTGGCCTTCTGCGCGGCGGTCGCCTGCGGGCTGGGGCCGCTGCGGGCTTCGTCCTGTATCTGGGCGAGTTCGGTGACGCGGAGCCGCATCGAGTCCGCCGGCCGCCCGTCATCAACGATGGTCATGCCTGCCCTTCCGATGAGATACGCGCCGCACGGGCGAGCCCGATGCGGTGACGCTGCCATGCCGGCGAGCGTCCGCCGCGGCCCTACAGCACCGCTCGAAGCCAACTGGACCGCCGCACCGCCGGTTTACGCCTCCATCTCGGATCCACCGGTGCTCCAGAGTGGTCGCGGAGAGTGACCTGCGGACGCGTTGAATCGGACTCAGGCGGCGGCGGTGTGAGATGTCGGTGACTCCAGACGAATTCCGGGCCTTCTTCGGCTCGTTCCCCACGTCCGTGTCGATCGTGACGACAGTCGACACGGACGGTACTCCTCGCGGGTTCACCTGCAGTGCCGTCACGTCGGTCTCGGTGGATCCCCCGCTGCTGCTGGTCTGCCTGGACCGGTCCGCACGCTCCCTTTCGCCGCTGCTGTCGGCGGGGGCGTTCGTGGTCAACGTGCTCGCCGACGGTGCCCAGGACGTGGCGCGGGCCTTCGCGAGCAGGTCGGAGCGGAAGTTCGCCGGCGTGCGATGGCAGCCCTCGGCGGCCGCCGGGGGCGCGCCCGTCCTGTCGGAACTGGCGGTTGGCTACGCCGAGTGCACGGTGACGCGGTCCCTGCAGGCCGGCGACCACTGGATCGTCATCGGCAGGGTGGAGGGGACCGAGGTCTTCTCCCGGCCGCCGGTGCTCTACCAGCGTGGCGTGTTCGGGGTCTGGCCCGGCGAACTCACCGCGGCCAAGGGGTGATCCGGGAGGGGCCGCGCACCGGCGCGGCCCTGTCGTCTCAGGCGTGGCAGACCGGCAGGCCCCCATGGTGCTCGATCATCTTCCCGAAGAGCTCTCCGATGTCCAGCGGGTCACCGGGGGCCGCACCCCGCTCCTCCGCGTAGGCGCGGTAAAGGTTCGGCACCAGCCGCTCAGCGTCCAGCAGCCCGGCGTACTCGCCGAGGTCGGCCTCGCGGGCCACGTCGAGTGGGTCGAGGCCGGCCGCCACGCCTGCCTTGGCCAACTGCTGGATCCAGCGCAGGTATCCCTCGGTCTCATCGAGCACCTCCGGTCCGGCGACCGGACCGTGCCCGGTGACGAGGACACGTGCCCCGAAGGCGCGCAGCCGGTCGACGGCAGCCAGGGAACCGGACACCGAACCCATCGGACAGAACGGCGTCACCCCGGCCATGACGAGGTCACCGGTGAACAGCACCCGCTGTTCCGGCAGCCAGACCACGGTGTCGTTGGTGGTGTGCGCCGGCCCCAGGTGCACCAACTCGGCCCGCACACCGCCTACATGGAGAGTCAGCCGGTCCTCGTAGGTCACCGTGGGCAGCACGAGGCGCACGTCCCCCCAGTCGACCTTCGGCCACAGCGAGGCCAGGTGGAGCCCGGCCGCGGCCATCTCGGTGCGCGTCCGATGCTGCGCCACGACCACGGCCTCGGGGAAGACGAAGTTCCCGAAGGCGTGGTCGCCGTGGAAGTGGGTGTTGACGACGAGCCGGGGCGGGGCCGGGACGACGGCCGACACGGCCATGCGCAGTCGCCGGGCGCGTTCCTCCGTCGCGGCGGTGTCGATCAGCGCGGCCTCGCCATCGGCGACGACCAGGCCGGCGTTGTTGAGGCACCATCCGCCGTTCGGCTGTACATAGGCGAACACACCGTCAGCCACCTCTTCCAGGGTGGCTGCCGAGGGGTCGTACGGTCCTGCGCTCATGGATCTCTCCCGTGGACGTCCGAGGGCCTGGTCGTGCACGGACTGTCGCGCGTGCCTCTGGAGAGCCGGTCGAGTCCGCCTGCCGGGCGGCCGGAGCACGGAACTCACCCTGCCAAATCCGCGCAATATTTCCGAATTCACTGCGTCACGCCGAGTTAGTATCGACCTTGTCGAGCAGTCGGGGGGAACTGTGATACGAATCATGCTG
Organism: Streptomyces sp. NPDC001450; assembly: GCF_053597295.1. NCBI lineage: Bacteria > Bacillati > Actinomycetota > Actinomycetes > Kitasatosporales > Streptomycetaceae > Streptomyces > Streptomyces sp. NPDC001450. The sequence continues at coordinate 105,424 of NZ_JBSFHY010000036.1, read as the reverse complement.
GCCGAGGATATGCACATGGTGCGTGGGGCCTTGGTGGCGCTTTTGAATCTTGAACCGGATTTCGAGGTGGTCGCGGAGGTCGAGAGCGGCGACGCCATCCTGCCGGTCGCGCTGCAGGAACGGCCCGATGTGGTCGTGGTCGACATCGATCTGCCCGGTCTCGACGGGCTCACCGCGGCGGCCCAGTTGAGGGACCGGGTCCCGGAGTGCGGGGTGCTGATCCTGACCAGTCTGGACCGCCCGGGCACCCTGCGGCGCGCGCTGGCCGCCCGAGCCCTGGGATATCTGCGCAAGGACGCCCCGTCCCAGGAACTGGCGGAGGCGGTGCGCAAGGTCGCGGCGCACGAGCTGGCGGTGGACCGTCAGTTGATGCAGACGGCGTGGATCCAGGAGGACAACCCGCTCACCAGCCGGGAGACGGAGGTACTGCGCTGGGCGGCGTCCGGTGCCGAGGCCACCGAGATCGCCGCCCAGGTCCATCTGTCGGTGGGTACCGTGCGCAACTACCTCACCGCGGCCGTGACCAAGCTCAACGCACGTAATCGGCTTGACGCGGTTCGGATCGCGTCGCAGGCGGGCTGGTTGTGACCGTCCGCTGAGAGGTGGCGAGCGGACAGCTGGCGATGACATGGAACCAGCCCTGCGCGTCCACCTCGGCGGTGAGCGCGCCGCCCAGGCGGCGCATCCGTTCGGCGAGGTTGTCCAGGCCTCGGCCGCCGACGAGCATCTGCGGACCGCTTTCCCGTACACCGTCGTTGGACAACGTCAGCCGGACATGGGAGGCCTCCTCGCGCAGCCTGATGCGGCACCGGCCCGGCTCCGCGTGCCGCAGCAGGTTGGTGACCCCCTCGCGGAGCACCGTGGCGAGCGCGGTCTCGATCTCGCAGCCCCAGCGGCCCTCTTCGGCCTTGATGTCGACATCGACGTCGGCGGCGGCCAGCACCCGTCGTACGGCGGCGACTTCCTCGCGCAGGGAGAGCTCCCGGTAGGAGTAGGCCACCGTCCGTACGTCCGACAGGGCCTGGCGCGAGATGTCCAGCACTTCGCCGAGCTCCTCACGGACCCGGTCGTTGTCCTCGACCATCCGGTACGCGAGCTCGCTCTTGAGCGTGATGGAGGCGAGGCTGTACCCGAGCAGATCGTGCAGGTCGCGGGAGAAGCGCAGGCGCTCCCGGCTGACGGCGAGGTGCGCGCGCTCGCCCTGGTTGCGATGGGCCTCGCTGAGCAGTTCCGCCAGGCACAGCAGGCCGTAGATCATCAGCCCGGTCATCGCGGTGCCCACGGTCAGGCAGGCGATGTCGAGCATCTCGAACCCCTTGGCCACGGCCAGGGCGCCCGCTGCCACCGGGCAGAGGGCGAACAGGATCCACGAGAGCGGGGCATCGACGATCAGCAGGGTGCTGCCGGCCACGAATCCGCCCATGCCGCCCCAGGCGGCGCTGAAGAGCACGACCGGGGCGAAGGTGAACAACGCCTGGAGCAGGAGCGTCCATTTGCCGTATCGGGCGCGGATCCGGCGGCCCGGCTCCGCGCAGTGAACGAATTGCAGACCCAGAACCATGAAGAAGGAGACCAGGCAGGCCACGATGGTCAGGGCCCCGGGATGGGTAGCCAGCAGGCGTAGCATGCCGGTCAGGCCGAACCCGCACTGGGCGAGCGCAACGACAGTCACCGGAAACCACGGTGACAGGTGCCGGTTTCTCGCCCCGGTTATTTCGAAAGCTGCTTCTGTTGATGCATTCCCCCGTGCTATACCGCCCATGGACTCTCCTAAACAGGCCACGCGGACAAGCCGTTTCGACAGGAAGCATACGCAACCGGCCGCCCGGACGAAGGAAGTGTGATGCGTGACTCGGCGATCGCATCCCGCATGACGATGAAAACGGCATCTCACAGCTGAAGCGGACGGCGGGAATCCGTTTTCACGTCGCCGCGGAAAATGTATTCGGGAATCAATCCGGCCATCGTGGCAAGAATTGATCGAATGTTTTCGGATCGCACAACGGTGAGATGCTGGGCTCCTCCCCACAGACGGCGGTGACCATGCCCGCCCCCGCCACATGGGCGATGATCGCCTGCGCCAGCAGTGGCGCCATCGCCCGGGCCGCGGCCTGCGCCGGCGTGACGTACCGCTGGAGCATCCGCGTCGTGAGCAGGGCCTCCGGCCGGTGCAGCAGCACCCGGTGGCACGTCGCCGAGGAGAACAGTTCCCCGGTGGCGCCCCGAACGGTCAGCGTGCAGCGGCAGGACAGCTTCACCCACCGTTGCAGCGGGGGCAGGACCGGCCGGAACCGGGCCTGACGGCACACCGGGACCACCGAGAGCACCGGCCCGCGCCGGTCGTCCAGCCCGATCGAGCGCACCACCAGGTGCTGCAGCCGCAACAGCGCGGCGGCGAGCGCGGCGGGAAGGGCCGGGATCAGGTCGGTGCCGGGCGGGCCCTCGAAGGCCCCGCGTGGCGCGTCCACCACGTTCTCCAGGGAGATCGGTCCCAGCGTCATCCGGTCGAGCGCCCTGCGTACGAGGGGATGGGGGGACGGCAACCGGACTCGGCCGACGGCACTGTGGACCACGAGCACGCGCCCTCCCTCCGCGTCCTCCAGCACGGCGTCGTCGCGCAGCGACCACAGGGACCGGGGGCGTCTTCCGTCCACGGATGAGATTCCTTCAACTGTCGGTCATGTACTCGCCACTATCGCGCAAGCGCTTTCACGTGGCGTGCAACGGGTTTCTCATTGTGCCGTCACACGGCCGCAAAGAGAGCCACCATGTCACCAGCGCTTCGTTACAGACTCAAGCACGCCTTCCGGTTGCGTGAGTTCGTCACAAGGTCTCTGTGAAGGGGTCACTACTTTCGACGAGGACCTCGTGGAATGCTCGAGAAGCACTCAGCGACCAGGGGCGGCGCCCATGACCAGGCCTCGCCCCGAAGAGAGGCTCCCACCATGGAAATCGAGATACTGGGTCCTGTTGAAATCCGGATGAACGGGGTGTCGATTGTTCCGAGCGCGGGAAAGCCGCGGCAGGTCCTGGCCCTGCTCGCCATCCGGGCAGGCCAGATCGTGCCGGTGACGACCCTGATGGAGGAGGTGTGGGGCGACGATCCGCCACGCAGCGCCGTCACCACGTTGCAGACGTACATACTGCAGCTGCGGCGGAAGATCGCCTCGACCCTGCCGACGGGGCAGGGCACGACCGCCAAGGACGTCCTGAGCACCCGGTTCGGCGGCTACAGCATCGGCGTACGGCCGGACGTCTGTGACCTCCGGGAGTTCGAGCAGCTCTCCGCGCAGGGCATGACGGCCCTGGAGGCCCGTGACGCGCGGACCGCCTCGGCCCGGCTCGGGCAGGCGCTGGCCCTGTGGCGGGGCACCGCGCTCCTGGACGTGCCGATGGGCCGGGTGCTGGAGATGGAGACGCTCGGCCTCAATGAGGCGCGCATGCGGGTCCTGGAGCAGCGGATCAAGGCCGATCTGCAGCTGGGCCGGCACGCCGAGCTGCTCGCCGAACTGCGGGTCCTGACCACCCAGCACCCGCTGCACGAGATGTTCGCCGGCAATCTGATGCTGGCCTTCTACCGGTCCGGGGCCGTCTGGCGGGCGCTGGAACTCTTCCAGCAGCTGCGCAGGACACTCGACGACGAGCTGGGCATCGTGCCCTCCCCGCGGCTGCAGCAGCTGCACCAGGCGATCCTGGTCGGGGACCCGGCGCTGGACGCCCCGCAGTTCACGATGGACGCGCCGCTGTCCCTCGCCGCCGCCTGACCGGCCCGCCACGGGTGCGGTCGCCCGGCCGGGACGGTCGTCCACGTCGAGCCCGACGGCGGCCGCGGGTAGGGGAGTTCAGCCCATGTGGTCGTAGTCGACGACGCGGGAACGCATCAGCACCCGGTCGTCGGAGACCTCCAGCACGTCGCGCACGATGCAGCTGGGCCAGATCTCCGGTTCCGGCTTGCCGCCCGGGCGGGTACGCACCACCAGGGCGTACACCGTGGACCGGAGGGTGCCGTCGGGCTGGGGGTCGAGCACGATCTGGTTGAACCAGTGCCGCCGCTGCACCGGTTCGTCCCGGTACTGCTCGTGGAAGCGGACGAGTTCGGCGAGGATGCCCTGCCGGGTGCGGGCGGGCTCGGTGCCGGGGGTGTGCTGGAAGGTGCCGTCCTCCGTGAACGTCGCGGCGTACTCCTCGAACCGGCCCTCGTCCAGCGCCTGCATCTGGCGGGCGTAGAACTGCTGGATCCGCGCGTACTCATGGGGCGGCACGGGCGTGTTGGTCATGGGCTTCCTCCGGTTCCGCGGCGAGTGCCAGGTCAGCGAGGGTCCCACCGTGGACCGCCCGACTCGAAGACGGCTTGAGCACCGCTGACACGGGCCGCGCGGCGGCGGTGTCGAGAACTCTTCGACCGCCGCTCAAGGACCCCGGCGCAGGCTCGGCCCGTTGGAGTGAACGCAGGTGAGGGAGGAAACATGGCGGAGGCAGTCAAGCCGGTCGCACTCGTGACCGGGGCCACCAGCGGTATCGGGCTGGAGATCACCAAGCGGCTGGCCGGGCTCGGCGCCCGCGTCTACATCTGCGCACGGCAGGAGCAGCAGCTGGCCGCCACGGTCAAGGAACTGCAGGACCAGGGGCTCGACGTCGACGGCACCACGTGCGACGTGGCGCGGCCCGAGCAGATCCGGGCCGTGGTCAGGGCCGCGGTGGAGCGCTTCGGGCCGATCGACATCCTGGTCAACAACGCCGGCCGCAGTGGCGGCGGAGCCACCGCGGAGATCCCCGACGAGCTGTGGCTGGACGTGATCAACACCAACCTCAACAGCGTCTTCCTGGTCACCAAGGAGGTCCTCACCACGGGCGGCATGCTCGACAAGGACCGCGGCCGGATCATCAACATCGCCTCGACGGGCGGGAAGCAGGGCGTCGTGCACGCCGCCCCGTACTCCGCCTCCAAGCACGGTGTGGTGGGTTTCTCCAAGGCGCTCGGGCTCGAACTGGCCCGGACCGGCATCACCGTGAACGCGGTGTGCCCGGGCTTCGTCGAGACGCCGATGGCGGAGCGGGTGCGCGAACACTACGGCGCCATCTGGGGGGTCAGCGAGCAGGAGGCGCACGACCGCATCACCACGCGGGTGCCGCTGGGCCGTTACGTGGAGACGCGCGAGGTCGCCGCGATGGTCGAGTACCTGGTCAGCGACGACGCCGCCGCGGTGACGGCGCAGGCGCTCAACGTCTGCGGCGGTCTCGGCAACTACTGAGCGGGACCCGGCCGCCGGCCGGCGCGGGGGCCTCTCAGCGGGAGGCCCCCGCGCCGTGTGCGGCCCTCGCGGCGGCCAGTCGGCGCACGTCGTCGAGCAGCCGGGCCTGGTGAACGAGCGAGGGGTCGGCCGAGGTCTGCCCGTGCAGCACGGCGTCCGCGAACGCATCCAGCGTGTTGGCGCACTGGTCGTCCGGTTCGAGGACCAACTCCTCGGTGCCCGAGGACCGTTCGAGCCGGATCACCGGGGCGTGGTCGGCGGGCGGGGTGAACGCGCGGTCCACCGTGATACGGCCCTCGGTGCCCAGCAGCTCGTAGCGGGAGGTGTAGGCGTGGTCCAGGCCGAAGACCAGCTGACCGACGACCCCGTCGGGCCGGTGCACCAGCGCCCCTCCGGCGACGTCCACGCCCGAGGCCTCCTCGTACCGCAGGGCCGATCCCACGACCTGTGCCGTGGGACCGAGGAAGTACAGCGCGGCCCGCACGGGGTAGGCGCCCACGTCAAGCCGGGCGCCGCCGCCCAGCGCCGCCTGGTACCGGATGTCCGAGCGGTCGCGGGGCGGTATGGCGAAAGCCGCGGAGAGGGCCCGGAGTTCGCCGATCGCGCCGCTCTCGAGGAGCCGGCGGACCCGGCGCTGGCGCGCGTGATGGAGGAACATGAAGTTCTCGTGGAGCACGAGACCGGCCGCCTGCGCGCGTGTCACGAGCGCCTCGGTCGCCGCCGGTTCCGCGGTGAGCGGTTTCTCCGCGAGGACGTGCTTGCCCGCCGCCAGGGCCCGCTCGACCCATTCGGCGTGCAGTCCGGTGGGCAGCGGAACGTAGACGGCGTCGACGTCCTCCCGGGCCAGCAGCCCCTCGTAGTCCGCCTCCGGCCGCCCGCCGAACCGGGCCGTCACCCGCTCGGCCCGCTCCGGGTCGCGGCTGGCGACCGCGGTGAGCGAGAGCCGGGGAAGCCGGGCCACGGCGGGCAGCACCCGGCGCAGGGCGATGTCCGCGCAGCCCAGCAGCCCCAGCCGAACCACCGGCCCGGAGGCGGCTGTCATGCCGAGCCCTCCAGCGCGCGCAGCGGCTCCCAGAAGCCGGGGTGCTCCCGGTACCAGGAGACGAGGTCGGCGAGACCGACGTCGAAGGACCAGCGGGGCACGTACCCCAGCTGCTCGCGGATCTTGCTGTCGTCTATGGAGTACCGCAGGTCATGGCCCTTGCGGTCCTCCACGTACCGGACCAGGTCCCAGCCCGCTCCGCACAGCTCCAGCAGCCGGGCGGTGACCTCGCGGTTGGTGAGCTCCGTGCCGCCGCCCACGTTGTAGATCTCGCCGGCCGCGCCCTTGGTGAGGACCAGCTGGATGGCCTGGCAGTGGTCGTCGACGTGCAGCCACTCGCGGGAGTTGCCCCCGTCGCCGTAGAGCGGGACGGACACGCCGGTGAGCAGGTTGGTGATGAAACGCGGCAGGAACTTCTCGGGGTGCTGGCGCGGGCCGTAGTTGTTGGAGCAGCGGGTGACGCGCACGTCCAGACCATGGGTGCGCCAGAAGGCGCGGGCGATCAGGTCGCTGCCCGCCTTCGAGGCGGCGTAGGGGGAGTTGGGCAGCAGCGGCTCGTTCTCGTCCCAGGAGCCGGTGGCGATCGAGCCGTAGACCTCGTCGGTCGACACGTGCACGACCGTGCGCACACCGACCTCCACGCAGGTCTCCAGAAGACACTGGGTCCCGCCGACGTTGGTGCGGACGAACGCCGCGGCGGCCTGCACCGAGCGGTCGACGTGGCTCTCCGCCGCGAAGTGGACCACCATGTCGTGGCCCGGCAGCAGCAGCCGCAGCAGGTCCTGGTCGCAGACGTCCCCGCGGACGAAGAAGAGCCGGGGGTCGTCGGTGGGCAGGTTGTCCAGACTGCCGGCGTAGGTCACCTTGTCGAGCACGGTGATCTCGGCGTCCTCGTAGCCCGGGTACGCGCCGGCCAGCATGGACCGCACGTAGTGGGATCCGATGAAACCGGCACCGCCGGTCACCAGTACCTTCATGTCGCCACCTCCGCTTGGGCGTGATCACCGACGATGAGCCGCGACGGTCGCGTACCGTCCGCGGCGCTGAGTTTGGCCCACCGGCCGATGATCGAGTGACGCAGGGCGGGCACACTGTCCACCGCGGCGCCCTCGAGCAGGATCGAGTCCGTCACGCCCGCGCTGCTGACCACGCACTCGCGGCCGACCGCGACGCCGGGGCCGATGACGCTGTCCGAGACCACGCTCCCGGCGCCGATGACCAGCGGGCCGACCAACCGGGACCGGATGACCTTGGCGTCCGCCTCGATGACGACGGGCCCCTCGACGGAGGTCTCGGCGTCGATCTCGCCCTCGATCCGCGACCCGAGCCGGGCCAGCAGCTCCCGGTTGCACTCCAGGAGGTCCTCGGGACGGCCAGTGTCCTTCCAGTACCCCTGGTACCTCTCGGCGAGCACCGTGCCGCCGCTGTCCAGCAGGTGCTGGATCGCGTCGGTGATCTCCAGCTCGCCGCGGCCGCTCGGGCGGATGGCGGCGACGGCGCGGTGGATCTCGGCGGTGAAGAAGTACACACCGATGACCGCCAGGTCGCTCTTCGGCTCCGGCGGCTTCTCCACCAGCCGACGGATGCGGCCGCCGGCGTCCAGTTCCGCGACGCCGTACGCCCGCGGGTCGGGCACGGGGGCGACGAGCACGGTCGCGTCGCACGCGGACGCCCGGAAGTTCCCGGCGGCCGGCCCGATGCCGTCGGCGAGAATGTTGTCCCCCAGGTACATGACGAAGTCGTCGTCGCCGAGGAAGTCCGCGGCGATGGCGATGCAGTGGGCCAGGCCGAGCGGGGCGTGCTGCCTGATGTACGTGATCTCCAGGCCGAGCTGCGCCCCGTCGCCGATGGCCGCCCTGATCTGGTCGCCGTGATCGCCGACGATGATCCCGACCTCGGTCACCCCGGCCTCACGGATCTTCTCCAGGCAGTGCCGGAGCACGGGCTTGTTGGCCACCGGGAGCAGTTGCTTGGCCGTCGAATATGTGAAAGGCCGCAATCGCGAGCCTGTTCCTCCGGACAATACAAGCGCCTTCATGCCGTGAAGCCTGCGGACCGCCGCTCAAGCCCCGGTCGACACTGGCTCGCGCCGTGGCCCAGCGCGCGGGAGGCCGCGCAGAGGCCGAGATGCTCGGTCGGTGTTCGACCGCGGCTCGAGCCGGCCGGGCGACGGTGTCCGATATGACACTGGCGAATGGTACGGCGACGCCGGCGCAGGCGGCCGGCGAACTCCACGACAACGGTCCGGCAGACGGCTTCTGGGACTTCGCGCGGCCGGTCGGCGGCCCGGTCGCCGGTATCGCCGAGTTCCGGCACTGGTTCGCTCAGCAGGGCCGGATCCACCAGTACGCGGTCGACCGCGTCCCCTTCTCCGCGCTGTCGGGATGGCACTTCGAGGCCGGCAGCGGCGACCTGGTGCACGAGTCCGGCGGGTTCTTCGCCATCTCCGGCCTGCGCGTGCGCACGGACTTCCGGCGCCCTCGCGAGTGGGCGCAGCCGGTGATCGTGCAGCCCGAGATCGGCCTGCTGGGCATCCTCGTCAAGCGGTTCGACGGCGTACCGCACCTGCTGATGCAGGCGAAGATGGAGCCCGGGAACGTCAACACGCTGCAGCTGTCACCCACGGTGCAGGCCACGCGCAGCAACTACACCGGCGTGCACCGCGGCCGGCGCGTGCCGTACGTGGAGTACTTCATGGGGCCGCGCCGGGGCACGGTGCTCGCCGACTCCCTCCAGTCGGAGCAGGGCTGGTGGTTCCTGCACAAGCGCAATCGCAACATGGTGGTCGAGACGCGGGACGAGGTGCCGTTGCTGGACGGCTTCCGCTGGCTGACGCTGCCGCAGCTCGGCGAACTGCTGATGACCGACAACCTGGTCAACATGGACTCGCGCACCGTCCTGTCCACCTTCCCCTACGGGGAGCCCGCGCCGGAGCTGGTCGACATGGTCGCGGACCCCTACCGACGGGCCGCCCTGCGCTCCCTGGCGCCGCGGTACGGGTCCGTGCACAGTCTGCACGAGGTGCTGCGCCGGCTCACCGACACCCGGGCCCGCCACGAGCTGGTGCAGCGCCGCGTGCCCCTGCGCGATGTCCTCGACGAGGGACAGTGGCGGCGGACGGAGACCGGGATCGCCCGGCCGGACGGGCGGCACTTCGAGGTGATCGGGGTCGATGTGCGCGCCGAGCGACGTGAGGTGGGCCGCTGGTCGCAGCCTCTGGTCGCGCCCGTGGCGGGACTGTCGGGGCTGTTCGTCAAGCGGATCGACGGGGTTCTCCACCTGCTGCTGGAGGCACGCGTGGAAGCGGGCACGCTGAATGTGTGCGAGTACGCGCCGAGCGTGCAGTGCTCCCCCTCCCACCACGTGGCCGGCGAGCGTCCCGAACTGCTCGACCGTCTGCTGTCGGCGCCGCGCGAGCGGATACGCTACGACGCCGTGCAGTCCGAGGAGGGCGGCCGGTTCCACCACGCGGTGACCCGCAACCTGATCGTCGAGGCCGACGACGCATTCCCGCCCGCCGAGCCGGAGGGCCACTGCTGGGTGACGCTGCACCAGGCGCAGGCGCTGCTGCGGCACAGCAACTACCTCAATGTGCAGGCCCGTACGCTCATCGCCTGCCTGCACCTCGGCCTGTTCTGAGACCACCGCGTGCCGCACCACGGTCCAGCCCGGCTCAAGGGGGGTTCGACCCCCGCGGCCTAGCGTCGCCCGTATGCGAATCCTCTTCATCTCGGGTGGCAGCCGGGGCGCGGTCTTCCCGTTGGTCCCGCTCGCCACCGCAGCGCGCAACGCCGGTCACGAGGTCTTCGTCGGCGTCACCGAGAACACCCTGCCCGCGGTGGCGAGCGCCGGTCTGCCCGGCGTCTCGCTCACCACCGGCACGATGCCTCAGTTCATGTACCAGGACCGCGAGGGGAATCCGGCCGTCGAGCCGGACGACCCGGACGAGTGGAACCTGTTCAACGGCCACGGTATGGGCCGGCTCGCGGCGGCCAGCCTGGAGGGTCTGGTCCCGCTGATCGAGCGGTGGCGTCCGGACGTCATCGTCGGCGGTTCCCTGTCCTACGCCGCCCCCATCATCGCCGCGCACTTCGGGATTCCCTTCGTGCGGCACTCGCTGAACATGGGCGAGCCGGCCAACATCGACCTCGGCGCCGCCGCGGAACTCGCACCGGAACTCGAGAAGTTCGGCCTGTCGGACATCCCCGGCGAGGACCTGTTCATCGACATCTGCCCGCCGAGCGTGCGCCCCGAGGACGCCATCCCGTCGCAGTCGATGCGGTACGTGCCGTACAACACGCACAAGAAGCTCGACCCGTGGATGTACACCCGGCCCCAGGTGCCGCGGGTCGTCGTCTCGGCGGGCAGCCGTGTCACCCCGGAGTACGAACTGCCCGCGCTGCGCGACCTGGTCGAGAAGGTCGAACCGCTCGGCCTCGAGATGATCATCGCGGTGCCCGACGAGGTCGCGAACCTGTTGGATCCGCTGCCCGACGGGGTGCGAGCCGGCTGGCTGCCCGTCGACGTGCTGATGCGCTCCAGCGATCTGCTGGTGCACCGCGGCGGCGGCAACACCATGCTGTCCGCGATGACCGCGGGCATTCCGCAGCTGGTCATTCCCGCCATGCCGAAGCAGGTCGGCATGACCGAGAACCTGGTCGAGTACGGCGCGGCCAAGATGCTGCTCGACGGGGAGGACACCGCCGAGGCCATCGCCGGGGCGTGCCAGGAGCTCCTGAAGGAGCCCTCCTACCTCAAGCGATCGCAGGACATCGCCCAGGAGATCGCGGAGCTGCCGAGCCCGGCGGAGGTGGTCGACATCATCGCGGCACTGGCGAAGGGCAAGGCCGCGTGACGTCCCTCGACAACGCGGTGGCGGGCGGCGTGGCCGGTGCGGCCCGCCGCCCGGCCTTCCTTGACGACTTCTCCGGCGGCCTGGACGCGCACGGCGACGGCGCCCGCTGGGAACTGCGTGCCTCGGGAGCACTGCCCGAGGGCGACGGAGCGGTGACAGTCACGCCCGACGGCCTGGTCGTCGGCCCCACCGCTCGGCACCCCGAGACCGGCGAGCCGGCCTGGGCGTTCGGCGCCTCGCCCGGGACCGGTGAGGACCACATGCGGTGGCGGGCCATCCCCCGCCGCACGGCGTCGTCCGGTTTCCCGGGCTTCGACGTGACCGACACGCTCACCGTGCACAGCGAGATGGGGGCCGAGGCCTTCGGTGTGGCACGGCATCCGTTCGGCGACGCCGTCGCCGATCCGGACACGGATCTGCGGCTCGCGGCGGGCGCGCTGATCGCGGCGGATGTGGAGACCCGCCTCGTCCTCAATCTGTCGCTGACCAACCGCCGCGTCTACGCCCTGTACGAGCGGTTCCCGCAGGGGCCGGACGACCCGACGGCCTTCTGCCGTGCCGTTCCGGTCGCCGACCGCAGTCCCGGCCAGGTGCACCGCCTCGCCCTGTCCTACAACCGCACGACGGGGACCGCCCGCTGGTGGGTGGACGGCGTCGAGGTGCTCACCGTCGACCGCCTCGGCAGCCACGGTCCCGCCGACCGGGGCAGGCTGCTCCTCGGCGCGGACGGCCGGGAGGAGGCCGTCGCACCCCGGCAGCTGCTGACCGGGTACGCCTGCTTCACTCTGCTCAACGCGGGCGGTCCGGACGGCGGACCCTCGCTGGAACCCCAGGGCGGCAGCGCGGCACGGCCGTCCCTGTGGGGCCAGGGCGTGCGCCTGACGCTCCGGGACTTCGGCGTGTACGTCACGGACTGAGCGCAGCGGCACACACTCGAGGGGCCCTCCCACCGGTCGTTCCGGCGGGAGGGCCCTTCGACGTGCCCGTTCCGGGTCAGCGCAGGTGGTACTCCTGCGGCCGGACACGCCGGGTGCTGCTCCAGTACTCCAGCGTGGTGAACGGCCAGTTCTGCGCCGAACGGCCGGCCGCCCGGTCGAAGGTCCAGTTGCTCACCGAGGAGAACCCCCAGGCTCGCTCCGCGTTGGCCTCGTCGACCCTGGCGTTGTACTCCTCGTAGACGTCCCGGCGCGCCTCGAGCGAGCGGTGGCCGCCGGTCAGCAGCAGGCGCAGGGCGTCCAGCAGGTAGGTGGTCCCGCACTCGGAGAAGTAGAAGATGCTGCCGCCCTGGCCGGAGAGGTTGGTGTTCGGGCCGTACAGACAGAACAGGTTCGGGAAGCCGGGGATGGTCAGACCCAGATAGGCGCGGGCACTGCCGCCCCACATCGTGTGCAGGTCCACGCCGTCCCGGCCGGTCACCTTCATCGGCATCAGGAAGCGCGAGGCCTCGAAGCCGGTGCCGTACACCAGGACGTCCAGCTCGTGATGGCGCCCGTCGGCCGTCGTCACACCGGTCGGCGTGATCTCCTCGATGGCGTCGGAGACCAGCGTGACGTCGTCCCGCTTGAGGGTACGGATCCAGCCTCCGTTGTCCCGCAGCACCCGCTTGGCCCCGACCGGGTAGCGGGGCAGTACCCGGGGCAGCAGTTCGGGGGCGTCGGTCAGCTGGCTCTCCAGGGCCCGGGTGAGGGCCACGCGCATGTTCTCGTTCAGCGCGGACACGGCGCGTTCCGTCGGCGGGTAGTCCCGGTCCACGATCCACGCCTCCAGCACTCCGCGCAGTCCCGGCGCAAAGAGCCAGAACCGGTACCAGTCCGCGTAGTAGGGGACGTGCTCGAACAGCCACCGGGCGCCCTGCGGGACCGGCTCGTGGTAGTGCGGGGTGGGCCGCAGCCAGGGCGGCGTGCGCTGGAACACCCGCAGTTCGGCGGTCTTCTCGGCGATCTCCGGGATGAACTGGAAGGCGCTGGCGCCCGTGCCGATCACCCCCACCCGCCGGCCAGCCAGCTCCACCGAGTGGTCCCAGTGGGCGGAGTGGAACGCCGGGCCGCGGAAGGTGTCCCGCCCGGGGATCGCCGGCAGGCTCGGCCGGGACAGTTGTCCAACGGCGCTCACCAGCACGGTGCACTCGACCTGCTCCGGCCCGTCCGGGGTGTCCAGCGACAGCGACCACCGGCCGCGCTCCTCGTCCCAGGCCGCCTCGCGTACCTCGGTCCCGAAGCGGATGTGGTCGTACAGGCCGAAGCGCTTGGCCACGTCTCGGAAGTAGTCCAGCAGTACGTCCTGGGTGCAGAAGTACTCCGGCCAGTCGGTCCTGGTGGCGAACGAGTAGCTGTAGAGATGGCTGGGCACGTCGACCCGGCATCCGGGATACCGGTTGTCGAACCAGGTTCCGCCGACGTCGCTGTTCTTCTCGTAGATCTCGAACGGCACGCCGGCCTGGGCGAGCCGGTGAGCGGCCAGCAGACCGCTCATGCCGGCTCCGATGATCCCCACCCGGATGTCACTGTCCGGTGCCAGGTCCCGCAGGTTCCAGCCGGGCGCCTTGGGATCGGCGCCCGGCGCCGTCAGCTCCTCGGCGATCAGCGGCAGCAGCTCTTCGGTGTCCTCGCCCATCGCCCAGGAGGTGATGGCCTGCAGCAGCTCCGGCCCGGGCGGGGGCGGCGCCACGCTCCCGCCGTCCCGGTGGCGGACCAGAGCGTGCAGCGCCAGCTCGCGGGCCGAGGCGAGCTGTTCGGGGGTGAGACCGCCCTGCGGAAGGGTGAGCCATCCGCTGGGGCCGGAGTAGTCCTCGAGGAAGGACACCTCCCCCGTCAGATGGGCCACCGCCATCAACAGGGCGGGTATCTCGGCGCTTTCGAGATGGGCCCGGATGACGTCGTCCGCGGCGGTGATCGGCGGAAACTCGGATGTGACGCCCATGGCCGCTCCTTTCCAGTTCGGTACGCGGGCGCGTGGGCCTCGTCAGGAGCGGACGATGTCGAACTGGCCCATCATGCCCATGGCTCCGTGGTCGATGAGATGGCAGTGGTAGTAGTAACGGCCCAGGTAGGGGTAGGCGAAGCTCACCTGGATGCGGGCCTTCTGGCCCGGCATGACGCTCACGATGTCCTTGAGCCCCGCCTCGCCCGCCCTGGGCGGCGTGCCGTCGATGTCGAGGACACGGAAGTCGACCAGGTGGATGTGGAAGTTGTGCGGGATCTGGTCGACGTTGCTGATCTCCCAGACTTCGGTGGCTCCCTGCTTGACGGTGAAGTCCACCCGGTCCATGTCGAACTCACGCCCGTTGATGAGGCCCGCGCCGGTCGCCGGGTCGAGGGCGAGCGAGAATGCGCGGGTGACCGTGGGTGTGCCGAGGGCGGGCAGCGTGGCCAGCTTGCCGGGCACCCGGCTGGTGTCCCCTGCGGCGTCGCCGACGTCGAACCGCATGATCTGGGCGGTGGTGTCCGTCGGGAACAGGGTGTTCTCCAGCACGATCCGGGTGCCGGCGGAGTACCTGGAGAAGTCCACGACGATGTCGGCCCGTTCGCCCGGCGACAGCGGCAGGCTGGTCGTCGTGACGGGCGCCGGCAGCAGCCCGCGGTCGCTGCCGATCTGCTGGAACGAGTCACCGTTGGAGAGCTTGAACTCGAACGGGCGCAGATTCGAACCGTTGACCAGACGCAGCCTGTACTTGCGGGCGCGGACCCGGAAGTACGGCTGCGGCTTGCCGTTCACCAGGATCTGCGGGCGCGAGGTGAACAGGTGGTCGAAGTAGAGGGAGCCGTCGTCGTTGAGGCCGACGTCACGGATCATGATGGGCACGTCGTAGCCGCCACTCGGCAGGCCCAGCGCGTCCTCGTTCGCGTCGCCGAGGAGATAGAAGCCGGACATGCCGCGGTAGACGTGCTCGGCGTCGGTCATGTGCGCGTGGTCGTGGTACCAGAGCGTCGTCGCGACCTGCTTGTTCGGGTACGTGTACGTTCGGGTGGAGCCGGGGGCGATCAGGTCCATCGGACCACCGTCGTTCTCCGGGTCCACCACGGCGCCGTGCAGATGCATCGAGGTGCCGTCGCCGATGCGGTTGGTCTGCCGGACCACCACCGTGCGGCCGGAGCGGGCTCGGATGACGGGGCCGGGCAGCGACCCCCCGTAGGTGAGAACCGTCGATTTCTTGCCGGGCATGATCTCGGTGACCGCCTGCTGCACATCCAGCGTGTAGTAGTCGGTCGTGGTGGAACGGCTGGTCGGCTGGAGCACCTTCGGTACCGGCATCGCCACCTGGAAGGGCGTGATCGGGCCCGCCAGGGCGGGTACGGTACCGGCGACCGGCAGGGTGTCCTGGCGCAGGTTCCGCGCGGCCAGGCCGCCGGTCACCACCAGGGCACCCCCCGTGGCCACCATCAGCTTGAGCATCTCTCGTCGGCTGTTCATTGCGTCTCTCTTCGTGCTTCGTGCTCCCCTGGGGGATCCCCCGGCGCCAGTCCGGCGTAGCCGGACCGGCTTCCCCTTGGTGGGTTTTTCAGGAGGGGAACACCTCTCCCCCGTACACACCGGCGGCAGCCTCGAACTGCAACGCGACATGCGTCGCGGCCGAGTTGACGTCCCGCCAAAAGCGCTGCATCGGACTGTGCTCGGACTGCCCGCTGGTACCGCCGGCGCGGAAGAGCCGGTCCACCGCGGAAACCAGTTGCTGCACCGCAAGCGAGCAGTCGCGCAGGTTGCGCGCCGTCTGCAGCGGGCTCACGGCCGCACCCAGATCGGCCACGGCGGACGCCCGCTCCAGCAGCAGCTGGGCGGCGTCGATCTCCCCGGACGACCGGCTGAGCGTCTGCTCGTGCGCCGCCCGGTTGACCGGCGGCCGGCCCGGAACCGAGGCCGTCCGCAGCTTCTCGCCGATGTACTGCGACCACGTGCGCAGTGCGCCCTGGGCCGCGCCGAGCGTCGGCGTGGCGAACGACAGGCCGTTGGCCGCCTGCAGCGGCACGCTGTGGCAGGCGGCGGTGGAGTCCACGGCCCGTCCCGCGAACAGGTCCTCCCGGCGGAAGGCGCGCGGTGTGGGTACGAACACCTCGTCGAGCACCAGGGTGTTGCTGCCCGTGGCCCGCATGCCGACGCTGGACCAGGAGTCCACGACGGAGTACGCGGAGCGCGGGACGGCGAACATCAGTGCCTGCGGCTCACCGTCGGTCGCGGCCATACCGGCGACCAGCGCCCAGTCGGAGAAGTCGACCGCGCTGATGTAGGGCCACGCGCCGGCCAGCCGCCAGCCGCCGGGCACCTCGGTCGCCTTTCCGGCCGGAGTGAGCGAGCCGACCACCACCGCGTCGGGGCCATCGGCCCAGATCTCCCGGTAGCCCTCGGCGGGCAGGAACGCTGCCATCCGGGCCAGGTTCGCGAAGAGCGAGGCACACCAGGCGGTGGCGGCGCAGGAGGCGCCGACGGTGACGACGGCCTCGCTCAACTCCGTGAACGTGCCCGCGTTTCCGCCCACGTCGAGCGGGACGAAGTGCCGGGCGAAACCGGCCGCGACCACCTCCTTCACCACCTCGGCGTCGAGCCGGCGGTTGGCCTCCGCCGCGGCCGCGCTCCGCTCGGCTGCCTGCGCGACGTCCTTCGCGGCGGACAGCAGACCGGTGTTCGGAAGGGTTCGCTCGGGCATCCCTGCACACTCCTTGGTCTCGCTGGTGGCGCCGACCCTGGCGAGACGCGGTGGAAGGTGGCTTGAACACCGCTGGAACCCGTCCCGGCCGCCGTCGCGCGAGCCTCGCTCGAGTCGCACTCGACCGGAACTCCCTATATCTGGGGCGGTGTTGCGTGCATACCGTTGTCGGTGCGGGGGCCGCGCTCGGGCGCGGACACCCCAAGTACCCGGACGCAGGGAGACAGGGTGCGGTGGGCTGTGGAGGACCTGATCGGCGTGTGGCGCCTGATCTCCTACGTCGATCTCGACGAGGCGGGGGGCAGCCGTGAGGGCCCGCTGGGACCCGACCCCCAGGGCCTGCTGATCTACGGCGACCACGGGCACATGTCGGTGTCGATGATGCGGGGCGATCACGCGACCGTTCCCGCGTCTGCCACGGTCTTCATGGGCTACGCCGGCACATGGCGGCTGGCCGACGGTGTGGTCAAGCACGACGTCAGCGTGAGCGCCCATCCCTTCCAGGTCGGTACCGAGCTGACGCGGGAGGCCGAACTCGACGGTGACCGGCTCGTTTTGCACGGTGTCGCGATCATCGACGGCCGTCCGCAACGCCGCAGGCTGACCTGGCAGCGCGTGCCCGCCCCCGTATCACCGCAGCGTCCGGCAGGCATGTCCTCCGCACAACCTCGCTATTAAGGAGCACAGTCCTTGAAGGCAGTCATCGCCCAGTCGTACGCCCCCGTCGACCAGCTTACGGTCACCGACACGGCAACCCCCACGCCCGGGCCCGGCCAGGTGCTGGTGCGGGTGGAGGCGGCGGGGCTCAACCCGATCGACGTCATCCTGATCACCGGCCGGCTGCGCCAGGTGATGCCCGTCGAACACCCCTTCGTGCCCGGCATGGACGCGGCCGGCGTCGTTGAGGCCGTCGGTGCCGGTGTGACGCGATTCGCTCCCGGCGACAAGGTCGTGGCGTTCACGCACGACACGACGGGCACCCTGGCCGAGCTGACGATCGTCGCCGACGGCCCGGGGCTCGTCCACCGGCCCGAGTCCGTGGACGCGGTCAGCGCCGCGGCGCTGCCGGTCTCCGGGATGACCGCGGCCGCCCTGCTGGAGGCCTCCGGCCTCACGGCCGGCCAGAGCGTGCTGATCGTCGGCGCCACCGGCGGTATCGGTTCCTATCTGGTGCAGCTGGCGGCCGGCGCCGGCGCCGAGGTGGTCGCCACCGCGACGCCGTCCGCCCTCGACCACGTACGGAAACTCGGTGCCGCGCACGCAGTCGACTACACCTCCGCCGACCCCGTCACCGAGGCCCTGCGCCTGTACCCGGGCGGCGTAGACGTGGTCATCGACCTCGTCAACGGCGGCCCCGCAGTCGAGAAGACGGCCGCCGCGGTCCGCCCGGGCGGCCGGCTGGTCTCCTCGATCGGCGTTCCCGACTCCCTCGAGCGGGACGTGACGCCGGTGCACGTGGGAGTGGAGAACGGCATCGGCCGGCTCGAGGAGCTGGTCGCCAAGGTCGCGGCGGGCGAGCTGACCGTCCACGTCAGCGGCACGTACCCGCTCGCAGACGCCGCGCAGGCCTACGGCGACTTCGCTGCGGGCAAGCACCCCGTCGGCAAGGTCGTCATCACCGTCTGACGCCGGATCCGGCGCCAGACGACGTTTTCCTGAAGGACGGTGCCCGGCCGCGGCGGCGGCCGGGCACCACGGTTCGCCCCTCCTGGAAGGTCTGCCGTGGAGTACGACTACGACCCTGAGCTGGCCCCCTGGGCAGCCAAGTTCCCGGCCGTCGACTACCGCGATCTCGCCGCGGCGCGCACGCTGCTGCGTGCGGCGACGGACAACGCTCCCGCCTACGAACCCGAGCAGCCGGTGGAGGTGACGGACCGGACCGTCCCCGGTCCGCCCGGCGCCCCCTCGGTCGCGGTGCGCGTCTACCGGCCCGCCGGGCGGACCGGGCCGCTGCCCGCGTTGCTCTATCTGCGCTGGGGCGGTTTCGTCTTCGGCGACCTGGACTCCATCCACTCCACGGCACTGCGGCTCGCCGACCGGGTCGGTGCGGTCGTGGTGTCGGTCGGTTACCGCAACGCTCCGGAAGACCCCTATCCGGCCGCCCTGTTCGACTGCTGCGCCGCGCTGGAGTGGACCGCGCGCAACGCTGGAGAACTCGGCGTCGATCCCGACCGCATCGGGGTGGGCGGCGAGAGCGCCGGCGGTGGTCTCGCGGCGGCGCTGACCCTGTTGGCCCGTGACCGCGGCGGCCCACGGCTGAGCTTCCAGTGCCTCTTCCAGCCGGAGCTCGACGACCGGCTGGACACCCTCTCCGCGCGTTCGTTCACGGACACCCCCAAGTGGAACCGCGCCGGGGCCCAGTTGAGCTGGCGGTACTACCTGACGGGGACCGCCGAACCGGGAACCGGCGCGGTCCCGGCGCTCGCCGCCCCGGCCCGCGCCGACGATCTGGGCGGCCTTCCCCCCGCCTTCGTCATGGTCTGCGAGTTCGACCCGCTGCGGGACGAGGGGATCGGGTACGCCCACCGGCTGATCCAGGCCGGTGTGCGCACCGAATTGCGTCACTACCCGGGAACCTTCCACGGTTCCGTGGCGATCGACGCGGAGGTCTCCCGCCGGATGATCACCGACCAGGTCCACGCCCTGCGCCAGGGCCTGGGCACCTGACGGGCCGCCCTCGGCCCACCACGACACGACCACTGCCGGGGCCCGTCCCCGTGTAAGAGAAGGTGAGCGCGTTTCCATGGCACGTAAGAGGAGTCTGAGGCGGCTGCTGACAGCCACGGCGCTGTGCTGCGCGGCGGTGACCGGTACCGTTCCGGCGGCCGCGGCCGACAAGGGGGCGGACTCGACCTCGTACCGCATCACATGGGACGACTTCCGGGGCGGTTTCTCCTCCTCGGGACCCGATGCCCGCTGGACCTTCCCCACGATCGGCTCCTTCGTGACGGACGACGGGAAGACATCGACCTCCAAGAACGGTCTCCACCTCGTCTCCGGCGGCGTCAACCCGACCACGGGCGATCCGGCCTTCACCCACACCGTGGGCCAGGAGAACAGCGACGGCTCGGGACTGCCGGGCAATCTGGACCACGTCAAGTGGCTGGCGTTCACCAACCACACCTCGTCGGCGGGCTACCAGGGCTTCGACGCGGAGCCCGGCCGGGTGCTCTCCTGCGAGACCTGGATGTCGGGCCGGACCTACGGCACCCAGGCGCATCCGTTCGGGGGCCGGGTGGCCGACCCGGATGACGATCTGCGGCTGGCCTCGGTGGGCATGCCGGTCCTCGACCCGGAGACGTCGATGATCTTCGACTTCTTCGTGACGAACAAGCGGGTCTACGCCTTCTACGAGCGGGTCCCCGACAACCGCGCGAAGCTGGGCGACTACGCCGCCTTCACATACGCGATCCCGGTGGCGTCCACCGCGCCCGGCCGGCAGCACCACTTCAAGATCTCCTACGACCGGTCCGCCGGTGTGGTGCGCTGGGTGCTCGACGGACGCGTGGTCTACACCGTGGACCGCATCGGATACCGCCTCCCGTCCCGGAAGAACATGATGCTCGACAACGGCGGCACGGACATGGCGGCGGCGCCGCGCCAGCTCAGCTGCGGCATGGGCCTGTTCACGATCATGGACGGCGGCCGGCCCGGCAGCACCGACGACTCGGCCCTGATCCGGCTGACCAACGCCCCGAACCACTACTACGGCCCGCGGGCCGGCGCTCCGGTCCCGCAGACGTTCTACGACAACGCCAGCGCGCCCGGGAACCGGCTGTTCGGCCAGGGCGCCGGACTGGACATGAGCCGGTACGTCGTCTCCAGCGTCCCGGCGGCCGCGGCCGGCAGCGATCACTGATCCGGCCACAGACACACGAAGGGGCGGTCCGCTGGTGCGGACCGCCCCTTCGTCGTTCCGGATCAGCGGCTGCCCTGGGCGGCCGCGGCCGCGTACGACAGGGTCGTCCTGCTGTTGTTGCCGAGTGCCTCGCGGATGTAGGCGCGGGCGTCGCCGAGGGTGCTGCCCGCCCCGAGTACCTCGGTCACCGCGGCCGGGTTCAGGGCCACCGTGTGGTGGGCGGTCGCCACCGGTCCCTCGTCACCGTCGGAGAAGGTCCACAGGCCGCTGTGGCCGAGCAACAGCTTCGGCATCCTCAGCTGCTTGTAGGCGATCCACTCCCCGTCCTGGCACACCCGGAACGAGCGGGTCGTGTGTGCGGAGCCGTCCGCCGTCACGGTTTCCATCTCCAGCTCCTGGACGCCCGGGGACGGCTCGCTGAGCCGGACGCTGCCGACGTGCGGCAGCCGCTCGGCCCACAGGTCGGCGCGGTGGATGAAGTCGTAGGCCTCGGCCACGCCCGCGCGCAGCGGCAGGACGTCGGTGAACGAGAAGATCACCTCCTGCAGCGGGTGACCCAGGCCCGACAGCCGGGCGAGCGCGGCCAGTTCCTCGGGGCTGTTGCGGTCCAGCGCCGCCATGATCGAGGCCAGCGTCTGCGGGCTGTCGTCAACCGGGGCGAAGTCGTGCACCAGGACGATCTGGCAGCGTCCGTCGGGCAGCTCGCGGAAGATCCACTCACCGCTCATGGAGGCGAACGGCGGTCGGCTGTGCTCCTGGTGGAAGACGATCCGCAGCTCTTCGGGGTGCAGGGTGCGCCGGGAGACCCAGCTGGTGACCTGTCCATTGACCACGGCCCACAGCTGGAAGCGCTCCTGTCGTGGGGTGTGTTCGAAGTGCCGTACGTACACGGTCGGCCCGAACGCCGCGGGCCACAGGGTCACGTCCGCCACCAGGTCGTAGAGCGTGCGGGGCGGCGCGGACACGGTCAGGGTGTGTTCGGTGCGGTGCCGGTTCGTCATGGACGATGAACTCCTTCGGTCTGCCGGGCGGACGCGGAACGACGACGGTGCCCGCACCCGCGGCCTGCGGGGTACGGGCACCGTCCGAGGGGATGGGAAAGGGATCAGGCGGTCGCGGCGACGGACCGGTTGACCAGATCGAGCAGGGCCCGCGGGGTGGCGACCTCGGTGATCTCGTCGTCCGAGAGGTCCACTCCGTACTCCTGGGTGATACGGGCCGCTGTCTCCATCATCGCCAGCGAGTCGTAACCGAGGTCCTGGAACGTCATGTCGAGGATGTCGCCGCTGAGGTCGGCCGCGTCGTCCTCGCCCGCGCACGCCACGAGGATGCGGCGCAGGTCTTCGATGTCCATCATTGCCATGGGTGGTGATTCCTCCTGCGTTGTTGCCTGTTCAGCGAGTGGATGCGGTCACAACGAGGGCCGAGTTGAACCCCCAGCGGCCGCGGGCGAGGATCAGGACCGCTTTGACGGGCATGCTCCGTGCCTCGTGGCGGACCACGTCGAGCCCGTACTCCTCCGGCACGTCGGCGGTGTGCGCGGTCGCCGGTACGACCTGGTCGCGGATGCTCAGCAGGGCGGTGACGACATCGACCGGGCCGCCGCCCGCGTACATCCGGCCGGTGAGGGCCTTCGGCGCGGTCACCGGGACCCCCTTCAGCCCGAAGATCTCGGTGATGGCCTGGGCCTCGGCGCGGTCCAGTCCCGGCAGACCGGCGGCGTCGGCGAACACCACGTCGATGTCGTCGGGCCGCAGCCCGGCGTCGGCGAGGGCGAGTTCGGCGGCCCGGCGCAGCGTGGGGGGCCGGTCGGAGCCCGGCCGCGGGTCGAACGTGGACGCGTAGCCGGCGATCTCACCGTAGATCTGCGGGGCGCCGCGCCGGGCGGCCGAGTCGGCGTTCTCGACGATGAGGATGCCGCCGCCCTCGCCGGGCACGTATCCGCTCGCCCTGCGGTCGAACGGCAGGTAGGCCGCCGCCGGGTCGTCCACGGTGCTGACCCGGCCGCCGGCCAGTTGCGAGGCCCAGCCCCATGGGTCGAAGGCGGAGTCGACCCCGCCGGCGAGCACCAGTTCGGTGCCGTTGCGGACGGTACGGCGGGCATGCCCGAGGGCGTCGAGGCCCCCTGCCTGCTCGGCGACGAGGGCGGCGCTCGGCCCGCGCATGCCGTTGCGGATGGAGATCTGGCCGGTGTTGACCGCGTAGAACCAGGCGAAGGACTCGTAGACGCTGACGAACTCCGGTCCCTTGCTCCACAACTTGCGGAACTCACGGTGGGTGAAGTCGAATCCGCCCTGGGCGTTCGAGGTGACCACGCCCATGCTGTAGTCCGCGAGCGTGTCCGGCCCCACGGCGGCGTCCGCCAGCGCCCAGTCGGCGGCGGCGAGCGCGTACCGGGTCGACACGTCGGTCTGCGGCAGCAGCCTGCTCGGCAGGTGTTCCTTGGCGTCGAAGTCCGTGATCTGACCGGCCAGCCGGGAGGTGTAGCCCGACGTGTCGAAGCGGGTGAGCTCGCTGATCCCGCTCTCGCCGGCCAGCACGGCCTTCCAGTGCTGGTCGCTGCCGAGCCCGGTCGGCGCGGCGACCGCGATTCCAGTGATCACCGTGGCGCTCATGCCGATGCTCCCTTGGGACGGTGGAGGACCATGGCGCTCTGGAACCCGCCGAAACCGCTGCCGACGGTCAGGACGGTGTCCACCCGCTGTTCGCGCGCGGTCAGCGGCACGTAGTCCAGGTCGCACTCGGGATCGGGAATGTGCAGGTTGGCGGTCGGTGGCACCACGTTGTGCCTGATGGCCAGCGCGCACGCGGCGATCTCGATCGATCCGATGGCTCCGAGCGAGTGCCCGACCATCGACTTGATGGAGCTCACCGGGACGTCGTAGGCGTGCGGGCCGAGGCTGCGCTTGAACGCGGCGGTTTCGTGCCGGTCGTTCTGCTTGGTCCCCGATCCGTGAGCGTTGACGTAGTCGATGCCGGTGGGGTCGGTCCGGGACTCGTCGAGCGCGACCCGGATGGCCTCGGCCATCTCACGGCCGTCCGTCTTCAGGCCCGTCATGTGGTAGGCGTTGCAGCGGGTCGCGTAGCCGCCGACCTCCGCGTAGATGTGGGCGCCGCGGCGCACCGCCCGCTCGTACTCCTCGAGCACGAACATCGCGGCGCCCTCGGCCAGCACGAAGCCGTTACGGGAGCCGTCGAAGGGCCTGGATGCCCGGGCGGGATCGTCGTTGCGCGGAGTTGTCGCCTTGATCGCGTCGAAGCAGGCGACGACAATGGGCGAGATCGGCGTGTCCGCGGCACCGGCCAGAACGATGTCGGCGGAGTCCTCCCGGATGAGCTGGACACCGTAGCCCACCGCGTCGAGTCCGGAGGTGCAGCCGTCCGACACCATGGTCGCCGGGCCCTCCGCGCCCACCGCCCAGGCGACCTCGGCGGGCATCACGCCCGGGCTCAGATAGTCGAACATGTGTGGGGACATGTAGTCCATGTCGACGAGCCACTTGCGGCCCGCGTCCGACATGACCAGATACTCGTTCTCCAGGCTGGTGGCGGAGGCGACCGCGCTGCCGAGGCTGACGCCGATCCGGGCCGGGTCGACCACGTCGAACTCCAGCCCGCTGTCGGCCACCGCATCACGCGTGCAGACGACGGCGAACTGGCTGGCCCGGTCCATCCGGCGGATCTCCCGGGGACTCAGCCCCTCGGCCACCGCGTCGAAGTCCACTTCGCCCGCGATGCGGGAACGGAAGGCGCCGGCGTCGAAGGCCGAGATCGTGCGAGTGGCGGTACGCCCTGAGGACAGCAGGTCCCAGAACTCCTTCGTTCCGGAGCCGCCCGGGGCACGGACACCGATACCAGTGATCACTACGCGCCTGGTCATCGGGTACTCCGGGCGCGAGTGGAGCCGGGGCGGTGCCCCGTGGGCAGACGCCGCAGCCGACCCCGGCTTCCCTCCATGCAGAACATCGCAGTTCGTTCCTTTCGCGTAACGGAGCTCGCGCTCTCCGGCGGAACCGCGCCGAAGGTTCCAGCAGGCTCGCTCCGACTGCTCGAGCCGGGCTCGAAGAAGAGTGGACGTACCGGATGTGCCGATCCGCGATCAGCCGCCGGAGGGTGCCCTCGGCTCCCCCTCGGCTCCCTCCTCCCGGCAGGGTCACGCGGCCATGAACTGCCGCATCATCTCCCGCGCGGCGCGGATACCTGGTCCCGCCAGTACAGAATTACGGACCCCGCGGGACAAGAATGACCAGACGCTCGGGAAAACGCAGAGGTTCTGCCACCCCACCTGTGTTAGCGTGATAGCAGTTGCAGTTTTGGTTACCAGAGATTTTGTTCTTTGCAGAGCTTTCCGGATCTTTCCGGAGGGGTGATCATCGCGGCGACTCGGCTTCGCAAAGTGCGGAGTCCGGCACTGCCCCCCAAGGGAGATTCAATATGGCATCTGGCACCGTGAAGTGGTTCAACGCGGAAAAGGGCTTCGGCTTCATCGAGCAGGAGGGTGGCGGCCCCGACGTCTTCGCCCACTACTCGAACATCGCCACCCAGGGCTTCCGCGAGCTTCAGGAAGGCCAGAAGGTGACCTTCGACGTCACGCAGGGCCAGAAGGGCCCGCAGGCCGAGAACATCGTTCCCGCCTGACACTGACGCGAACCGTCGCGAGCCAGTGGTTCGCGCATCACATGGCTGGGGCCCGCACTCTTGGGGTGCGGGCCCCAGCCCATTGTTTTACCGCTTTCCGGACTGTCCGGATCGCCGGCCGCCCCGGCTTCAGCGCCACGAGGCGCGGCACTTCTATTTTTCTTCGGCTCATTCTTGCGAATCCTCGTACGGTCACCACCGTCGGACGGAATTCCTCGATACGCCGCATCGAGGAAGGTTCCGATGAACCGCACCCGTCGCACCGACGGCACTTCCGGTGGCTTCCGCGCGGACAGAAGGTCCACGCGTTCGGCAGGCTCCGCTCCCGGCAGCCGCTTCCGTACGCAGGGGGCGGGCCGCCAGGGTCCCCGTCCGGGCACCGGACGAAAAGGCAGCCAGGGCGCACGTCCCACCCCGCGCCGGCAGGAGTTCGCCCTGCCGGTCACCCTCACCGAGCCGCTGCCGGCGGTCGAGACGTTCGCCGAACTGGACATGCCCGCAAGGCTGTTGGCCGCGCTCGGCACCGAGGGCGTGGCCGTGCCCTTCCCGATCCAGGCGGCCACACTGCCGAACGCGCTGGCCGGCCGGGACGTCCTGGGGCGGGGTCGTACCGGCTCGGGCAAGACGCTCGCCTTCGGCCTGCCGGTGCTGGCTCGTCTGGACGGACAGCGGGCCCAGCCCCGGCAGCCGCTCGCCCTCGTCCTCGTCCCCACCCGGGAACTGGCCCAGCAGGTCACCGACGCACTCACCCCCTACGCCCGCGCCCTGCAGCTGCGGCTGGCCACCGTGGTGGGCGGCATGTCGATCGGCCGGCAGGCGAGCGCGCTGCGCGGCGGCGCCGAGGTCGTCGTCGCGACGCCCGGCCGCCTCAAGGACCTCATCGAGCGAAGGGACTGCCGGCTGGACCGGATCGCCGTGACCGTCCTGGACGAGGCCGACCAGATGGCCGACATGGGGTTCATGCCGCAGGTGACCGAACTGCTCGACCAAGTCCCTTCCAATGGACAGCGGTTGCTGTTCTCGGCCACCCTGGACCGCAACATCGACCTCCTGGTACGCCGCTACCTCCACGACCCCGTCGTGCACTCGGTCGACCCGTCCGCGGGAGCCGTCACCACCATGGAGCACCATCTGCTGCACGTGCACGACGCCGACAAGGACACCGCCGCGACCGAGATCGCCGCACGCGACGGCCGCGTGATCATGTTCCTGGACACCAAGCACGCGGCCGACCGGCTGGCCAAGCACCTGCTGTCCGTAGGGGTGCGTGCCTCGGCCCTGCACGGCGGCAAATCCCAGACACAGCGCAACCGGACGCTCGCCCAGTTCAAGGACGGCCACGTCACGGTCCTGGTGGCCACCAACGTCGCCGCCCGCGGAATCCATGTCGCGGGCCTGGACCTCGTCGTGAACGTCGACCCTCCCGGCGACCACAAGGACTACCTCCACCGCGGCGGCCGTACCGCACGCGCCGGCGAGTCCGGCACCGTGGTCACCCTCGTCCTGCCGCACCAGCGGCGCGCGATGGACCGCCTCATGGCCGACGCCGGCATCGCTGCGCGCACCGTCCGGATCCGCCCGGGCGAGGCCGAGCTGCAGCGCATCACCGGTGCCCGGACCCCCTCCGGCGTACCCGTCGTCCTCGCCACACCGGTCGACGGGCGTCGTGAGGGCAACGGATCCGCCGGTCGGCGCCGAGGCCGGGCCGCCGGCCGTGGTGGGAGCGGTCGGGCCACCGCCCGGGTCCGCCGGCCCGCACCGAGTAACAACCCATAGCCCGAAGACGGGGAAGCGCTCCCTGCGGTCGGGACGAGCCGTCGCCCGCCCTGCCCGCCCCGATGAAGAGGAGAAGCCCTTGACGCCGTTTCCGCCCCGAACACAGCAGGCCGACCGCGCCGACGGCACCGGTCTGACCGCCCGCGACGCCATGCACGCTCCCGGGCCGCAGGTCGACGACCACATGGCGATCGACGTGGCCCTGTCCGTGCTCATCGGTGCGCGCGTCCCGCACCTGCTCCTCCGGGACGAGGACGGGCGGTGCGCGGGACTGGTCACCCGGGCCCAGCTCGCCGCGCACCGCGGCGGCTCGTGGTACAGCAATCGGACGCGGCTGCGGGACATCCCGCTCGACCGCGGACCGTTCACCTCGTCCAAGGCCCCGCTCAGCGCGGCGGAAGCCGCCATGCGGGGCCGGACCCTGGACGTCTCCCCCGTGATCGACGAACACGGCTACGCCTTGGGCATCCTCGCTCTCACTCCCTGACCGTCGTCCGGCCCCGTCCACCCCCGTCCGGCCGCCGCCATGCGGTCGACCTCTCCGGCGTTCTTCCCGACTCCTGCGGAGGCATCCATGCGCTGTGTCATCGCCCGTTTCCCCTTCGACCTGACCAAGAGTGAGGTCGAACAGTCCATGAGCGGCATCACGCCCGAACCCGTCACCGGCATGACGGTGAGCATCGGTCGCCGCGTCTACCCCGTGATGCAGGTCGGGGAAGTGGTCACCCGGCAGAACCGCCGGGACTTCACGGTGCCCGAGATGCACCGGGCACTGACCCGGCTCGGCTTCACCTGCCACGACGCGCGCCCGGTCGCGCCGGCCCGGGATGTGCGAGCCGACGGGGACGCGCTCAGCTGGTGACGCCGTCAAGGGCGACGGCAGGTGATGCGTCGTCTGCGGGTCGGAACGCCGAAGGATGTGCCCACTGCCGCGGTCGCTGCTCGATCGCGGGAGCCGGTGGCCAGGCCGGAATAGGGTCTTTCGGCCCCAGACACGTCCGGGCGGGCAAACCCACGGTGGCGTCACCTACGCAACCGTAGGTTTGGACGACGCGCCCGAAGGCTGGAAGGCCCTGTGAGTACCACCCGCCCGAATCGATCCGATGCCGAGTTGCTGAAGGACCTGGAGGAGGTGGTCGAGCGGGAGCTCAACCGCCATCTGCGGGTCTTCAGGGAGTGGATGCCGCACGAGTACGTGCCCTGGAGCCGGGGCCGCGACTTCGACGGCCCGCTGGGCGGACAACCCTGGTCGCAGGAGCAGTCCCCGCTGACGGAGGTGGGCCGGGTGTCGCTCGTGGTCAACCTGCTGACGGAGGACAACCTGCCCAGCTACCACCACGAGATCGCCACCCTGTTCGGCCGGGACGGCGCGTGGGGCACCTGGGTGCACCAGTGGACGGCTGAGGAGGCCCGCCACTCGATGGTGCTGCGCGACTACCTGCTCGCCTCCCGCGCGGTGGACCCGGCGGCGCTGGAGCGGGCGCGGATGACCCACATGTGCGGCGGCTTCGTCTCCGACAACCGGCACTCCCCGCTGCACACGGTGGCCTACGTCGCCTTCCAGGAACTGGCCACCCGGATCTCCCACCGCAACACCGGCCGCTCCTCCGGCGATCCGGTCTGCGACCGGATGCTGGCGCAGGTCGCCAACGACGAGAACCTGCACATGGTCTTCTACCGCAACCTGCTCGACGCCGCCCTCGAACTGGCCCCGGACCAGGCCATGCAGGCGATCAACGAGGTGGTGTGCGCCTTCCGCATGCCCGGCCACGGCATGCCCGGCTTCGAGCGCGCGGCAGTGCAGATCGCTCTCGGCGGCATCTACAACCTCCGCGTCCACCACGACGACGTACTGCTGCCGGTGCTGCGCCATCTGAAGGTGATGGAGCGCGGCGGTCTGGGTCCTGACGGCCTCAAGGCACAGGAGGAACTCGGGATGCACCTGGCCGAGTTGGACGCCCAGGCCAGCCGGTTCGACGAGCGGCGGGCATCGATCCTCGCCCGCCGCGCCGCGGCGAAGGGCTGAACCGCCCGGCGCGAGCGCGTGGTCGAGGCGTGTCAGTCCCGGGAGTAAAGGGGCCGCACCGACTCGCTCACGTGCCCGGGCCCGATCTCGGCACTCACCGCAGGCTCCTCACCTCTGCGGCCCCGCCGGGAGCTGGTGCTCCTGTTCCTGCATCGCAATGTCGGGGTGGTGCAGGTCGAACGCCGGGGATTCACTGCGGATCCGCGGCAGGGTGAGGAAGTTGTGCCGCGGCGGCGGGCAGGACGTCGCCCACTCGAGGGAACGGCCGTAGCCCCATGGGTCGTCCACACCCACCGGCTTGCCGTACTTGGCCGTCTTCCACACGTTGTAGAAGAACGGCAGGAGCGACAGACCGAGCAGGAACGAGCCGATCGTCGAGATGGTGTTGAGGGTGGTGAATCCGTCGGTCGCCAGATAGTCGGCGTAGCGGCGCGGCATGCCCTCGACACCCAGCCAGTGCTGGACCAGGAAGGTGGTGTGGAAGCCGACGAACAGCGTCCAGAAGGTCATCTTGCCGAGCCGCTCGTCCAGCATCTTGCCGGTGAACTTCGGCCACCAGAAGTGGAAACCGGCGAACATCGCGAAGACCACCGTGCCGAAGAGGACGTAGTGGAAGTGCGCGACGACGAAGTACGAGTCGGAGACGTGGAAGTCCATCGGCGGCGAGGCCAGGATCACGCCGGTCAGGCCGCCGAAGAGGAAGGTGACCAGGAAGCCGGTCGTCCAGAGCATGGGCGTCTCGAAGGACAGACTGCCCTTCCACATCGTGCCGATCCAGTTGAAGAACTTCACGCCGGTCGGGACGGCGATCAGGAAGGTCATGAAGGCGAAGAACGGCAGCAGCACACCGCCGGTGACGTACATGTGGTGGGCCCATACGGTCGCGGAGAGACCGGCGATGGCGATGGTCGCGGCGATCAGTCCCATGTAGCCGAACATCGGCTTGCGGGAGAAGACCGGGATGATCTCGGAAACGATGCCGAAGAACGGCAGCGCGATGATGTACACCTCCGGATGGCCGAAGAACCAGAAGAGGTGTTGCCACAGCAGGGCGCCGCCGTTGGCCGCGTCGAAGACGTGGGCGCCGAACTTCCGGTCCGCCTCCAGGGCGAACAGCGCGGCCGCGAGGACCGGGAAGACCAACAGGACCAGCACGGCCGTCAGCAGCACGTTCCAGCAGAAGATCGGCATGCGGAACATGGTCATGCCGGGAGCACGCATGCAGATGATCGTGGTGATGAAGTTGACCGAGCCGAGGATGGTGCCGAAGCCGGAGAACGCCAGACCCATGATCCCCATGTCGGCGCCGATGCCCGGCGAGTGGACCGCGTCCGACAGGGGTACGTACATGAACCAGCCGAAGTCGGGGGCGCCCTGCGGGGTGAGGAAGCTGGCCGCCGCGATGAGCGAGCCGAAGAGGTACAGCCAGTAGGCGAACATGTTCAGCCGCGGGAACGCCACGTCGGGTGCGCCGATCTGCAGTGGCATGATCCAGTTCGTGAAGCCGGCGAACAGCGGCGTCGCGAACATCAGCAGCATGATCAGGCCGTGCATCGTGAAAGCCTGGTTGAACTGCTCGTTCGAAATGATCTGCAGGCCCGGGCGGGCCAGCTCGGCGCGCATGACGAGGGCCAGCACACCGCCGACGCAGAAGAACGCGAACGACGTGATCAGATACAGCGTTCCGATCGTCTTGTGGTCCGTAGTGGTCAACCAGTCCACGGCCACACTGCCCGGCTGACCACGCCGCAGCGGCAACTCGTTCTCGTACGACTCCTCAGCTGGTGCAGCGGCGGCGGCGTCCTGAGATCCGTTGGAGATGCTCACAATTCACTCGTCTCCGATGTTCCGAAAAGCAGTAGCCGACATCGCGGCTGCGAGTAGCGACGTCGTTCCGATGCGACGCTACTGACACCCGGATCGGCATCAACCAGACTCACCGACCTTCGCCAACACTCGCCACCTCGTGCATCCGTTCGGCGGAGCCGGCCTCAGAGCAGCGTCTGCCAGTAGTCCCACCAGCGGGTGGCGATCAGCATCACGATGGCCAGGTACCAGGTGATCGGCACCACCCAGTGGAACTCTGTCACCCCGGCGACCACGGCGCGGGGGGCGCGGATGATGCCGTGCCGCAGGTTGTGCACGCTGGCGTACCAGAACATCGCGATGGTGGCGGCCCAGGCCAGGCAGCACCACAGGCACAGGGCGTCGATCTCGTACAGCGCCTGGGTCATCAGCCACATGCAGAAGCCCGCGCCGAACAGCGTGCCCGCGTTCAGCCCGAGCCAGAACCAGCGACGGAAGCGGGCGCCGGCCAGCAGCGCGAACCCGACCGCGACCACCACCGGGTAGGTGAGCAGCCCGAGCATCGGGTTGGGGAAGCCGAACACGGACGCCTGGGCGCTGCGCATGACGTTCGTGCAGGACAGCACCGGGCTGAGGTTGCACGAGGGCGAGAAGTGCGGGTCCTGCAACAGCTGGAACTTGTCGATGGTGATCACGAACGAGGCGAGGATGCCGAGCGCTCCGGACACGATCAGCAGCCAGGCGAAGGCACGCGAAGCGCTGGTGGCGCCCTCCGGTGTGATCTCTCCTCGTCGTCCGTCTTTCCTGGTGCGGTGGTGTGCGGTAGCGGTGGTGCCGGTCATCGGGCTGGTCCGCCTCGCCGGTGATCCGAGTGGGCACGGGGCCCACGGTGGTCGGGAGACGGCTGTTGCCGCGGGTCGGCGACCGCGTCCCGGGCCGGTCCGTCGGGTGTCGCCTCGCGGGTGGCCCCCGTCGGCCACACGACCTGGACCGGAATGCCGCGGGCACGGGCGTACGCCACCAGGTGCGCGGTGGCGTCGCGGCCGTTGGAGGGCGAGCCGTCCCACACGGCCAGCAGCTGCCGGCATTCGTTGATCATCCGCTCGTCCGCGCCGACACACGCGTCCCGGTCGGCAGGGTCGTACGCCACCAGACGCACCTGCTGGGCGAGGGGCACCAGCTTCCCGACCGCCGTCCGGTCCCGCTCCGGCAGCAACGCGGGCACCATCCCCTGGGTGGGAGTCACCAAGACCAGCTCCCGCCCCGCCGCGCGCACCGCCCGCCCGAACGCCAGCGGCACACCGGCCCCCGCCCGTACCAGCGCGGACCTGCGATCGGGGAACCGCTCCAGTGCCGCCCGCAGCTCGGCCTCCACCAGATCCAGCATGTCCGAAGTCAGGTCGGCGTGCCCCACCGCCGCGATCATCTCCGCTCCCGCTTCCCCGCCATACGGCGTTCTCCCGTCCGTCCTCGTGATGCGCGGCCCGCCTGGGCCTCGCCCGTGAGCGGGACCGCTTCGCCGAGCCCACGGGCGAGGTCAAAGCACCACAGGCGGGACCGCGGCATCAGTGAAGTCAGTAGGTGCAGCGGTCGACAAGGGCCGAACGGCCCTGGCACACCATGTTCGAGACCCGGCTCCTGGCCGACGGCCTGGGGCTGGTCCGTCGGCCAGGACGTGTCAGCCGGCCTGCGACGGGGTCTGCTTCATACCGTCGACGACGGCCCGCTTCAGGACGGCGGTGGTGAAGGTCACCGTACCGGGCTTGATCACGGTGCCCGCCTCAGTGGAACTCCGCACCTGGACACTGCGCTCGCCGAGGAGGACATGAGTCTTCCTGTCGAAGATCCATTCCTCGCGCTGACCGCTGGTCTCGTCGAGCCGGGCCACCGCCACCCCGTTCCGGCCCACCGCGTCCACCGCGTCCCGCACGACGACGACACCGGGGATCTTCGCGGCGGCCTTGAACAGCGCCGAGTAGAGCTCCGCCGGCGGGTAGCTCTCGACGAGCAGGTCTCCGATGGTGGTGAAGGCCTCCTGGTCAGGGGAGTTCCCGTGGCCCTTGGTCTCCTTGTAGATCTTGGTCAGCAGTTCGTCGGGGTCGGTGGTGAGCTTGGCCAGGTAGTCGTACGACGGACTGTTCAGAGTTGCCTTCGGGGTGTTGCCCTGCTCGTCGGGCAGGCTCAGGGTCTCGCCCTCGGGACTGTCGTTGACCGCGGGGTCGATCAGCCAGCCCTTGGTGCCGTCCGGCGACATCCACACCTGGCGGCGGTGCAGTTCGTGGCTGGCCAGAGTGGTCCTGCCGTGGTCGGTCTTCGGGAAGGTGTCGGCGGTCTTGGACTCTATGTAGACGTACTGGCCGGGCTTGACCGCCGGGCGGGTCCCGTCGGCCGCCGCCAGCGAGATCTGGTTCAGCAGCTGCGGTACGCCCTTGGTGGTCGTGGTGCCGATCTGTGTGGTGAGGGCCGGTCCGTCGGCGACGCCGCCGCCCCCGGCTCGGCCGCCGGACATCGCGTTGCCGGCGACGACCGCCGCCGCCAGAGCCGCGGCCATCGCGGGCAGCGCGATCGCCGGACGCGGCAGCCGGAAACGCCGGGTCTTCGCGGGGACTGCCGTCGTCCTGTGCTCTGCCTGCCGCGTGTCGTGAATATGGGCCATCAGACGCTCCTTGTGGAACTGGTGACGGCCCGTCGGCAGGTCACGCGCCGTCCAGGACAGGAGCCGTGCGCTCTCATCCTCTTCGGCCGGGTGCTGCCGGGACGTGTCCGCGTTCATCGGGTTCCTTCCTGCGCGGGCCGGACCGCGTTTGTGCGATCACCCTTTGTCTGTCGGCCGACGTCGCCGCCTTCCCGTTTCCCGGGCATTTTCTTGCGTACTGTCTCGGTTGCGGGGCGGGACGGTCCGGCCGCCGTGCGCAGCTTCCTGCGGGCCCGGGAAAGCCGTGAGGCCACCGTGCCGGCCGGAATCCCGAGGGCCTCCGCCGCGGCCACGTAGTCCAGGCCCTCCCCCAGGCAGAGCGCGATGACCTCGCGTTCCGGTCTGCGCAGCGCGGCGAGCGCGGTGAGAGCCGTGGTGAGTCGCCGCCGGTCGTCGACCCGGTCGGCCACCTCATCGGCGTGGTCGGGCACCGACAGCTCGGCCGCCGCGGCGGCATTGGCCGCCGCCCGGTAGCGCCGGTTGCTCCGGTACTGGTTGCGCGCCGTGTTGGTGGCGATGCCCAGCAGCCAGGGCCGCAGGGAACCCCCCTCGGGGTCGACCTTGTCACGCAGGCGCCATGCCTCCATGAAGGTCGCGGCCATCACGTCCTCGGCCGTCGACCAGTCGGCGGTGAGCCGGAAGGCATGGTTGTAGACCGCGCGGGCATAGCTGTCGAAGAGTTCGGCGAACGCGCTCGATTCCCCGGCCCGAACCCGGGTACGCATATGAGTGCTCACCTCAATGAGCTGTCCGGCACCCGGCACCGACTTCCTGTGACCTGCACCACGCTCAGGAGAAGTGGGTGTGCGTGTCCCGACGCGTGGGGTGCGGACCTCGATCGGCCCGCGGGCCGCGAGACTCGGCGTGGGCAGCAGCGGCGCCACGGTCTCGTCATGCCTGTGCCCCTGCTACGCATCGAGTTCCCTCCGTGTCGGCCGTGCCTGCACGAAGCGGCAGTTCGCACCCGTGGCCACCGTGGCCGTCCATGACAGCCTCTGGGAGAGGTCGGGCGTGCCGCAACCCGGGCCTCGTCGCGCGGGCGTGCCGGGTCCAGGACCGTGATGCGACAACCGCTCGCCGTCCGGCTGCCTCACCTGACCCGCCTTGGCGGTCACCGGCATTGCGTCCAGTGCCCCGGCAGGCAACGTTTGCCCGTCAAGGAGCGGCGTCCGGTGCGTGCTCTCGGCGTGCCGGCCGGAAGTCCTCGTACTGGACGTACTTGGGCTTTCGGCCGGTGCGGCAAGAGTGCGTGCCGGGCGTCGCGACGGGGCGAACGTTGCCTGTCGGGGCACTAGGTACGCCGCCGAACGCTGATCGGCGTTCCGGGTCCTTCCTGATCGGCAAGGGCACGGCCCGGACGCGCCGGGAGCGTCGCCCCCGCCCGGCGGGGATGCGCCGTTACCTCCAGTGCCTCTGGGCGGTTCGCGCTCAAGTCCCTGATCAAGCCCTGGACAAGAGTGAAGAGTTCACGGCCGAGCGAGCGTCCCGCGGCAGCGAAGAGATCGGGGTAGAGACCAGGGAAGGTGTTCTCGTCCACGATGAAGGGCTGCCCCTGACTCACGATCAAGTCGAAGCCGACCAGCGGCAAGCCCAGGGCCTGCTGGGCCCTGCGGGCGAGTCGGGCGTGTGTCGCGGGGACTTCACAGCCGTCGACATCGCCGCCGATCCCCTCCGGGTCGTACACCTTCCAGACGTCGGTGGACAGGCGGGTGAAGCGGTGGCTGCGCTTGCGATAGCCGTACATCAACGTGCCGTTGACGAGGGTGGTGCCGAGCCAGTCCGCAGGGCCGCTGCCGGGGCAGACACGCTCCAGGAGGAAGGTGCCCTCCCTGGTGGCCGCGAGGGTGTTGTCCAGGTAACCCGCCAGGTCACGTAGCGTCGCGAAATCCTCCACCAGCAGGACTCCCTGTCCGTAGGAACCGCGCCGGGGTTTCAGCAGGGCGCGGCCCCACTCCGCGAGAACGGGGACGGCGGCTTCCGTGTTGTGGTGGCCGACGAGGATCGTGTCGGGGACCGGAAGGCCGGCCCGGGACAGCCGGAGGTGTGCCCGGTACTTGTCGAGGGCGGTCGAAAAGCGTGTCGGATCGGGCACGACGGGGATGTCCAGGCTGAGCGTGTGCAGGGCCTCCAGGGTGTAGCCGACGGGGTCCTTGGCCATGCAGGCGTGCCAGATGTAGAGGTCGAGGTCGTTGAGGCAGACCTCGCCGCAGTACACCTTGCCGTTGCGGACGCAGGAGCGGCGGATGTCCAGCCCGTGCAGGAACTCGACGTCCGTGAGGGCGGGCAGCAGCTCCATCAACAGCGCGTGGTCGTCGGCCGGGATCTTGCCGACCTCCCCACGTGCACCGGGCGGCACCGTCCTGCCGTGGGGGGCGGGGGGCAGGAAGGTGCCCACCCTCAGCATGGGGGGATGCCCGGCGGGGAAACGTACGGCGACGGCTGCGACGAGTCCCGCCGAGGGCTCTCGCCGTTGCGTGGTGTCACCCGTCTGCTCATCATCACCGTCTCCGCCGTCCTGGCTCGGTCAACGGCTCGTCGCACGGGCTCGTTCTCTTCCCGAGCCGCACGGGTGGGCGCGCGCCTCCGCGACGCGTTCCCTCCCCTGTCTTCAGCCCAGCACATCCCGCCGCAGGACGCATCTCCGGGACGAGGAGCTGTACGAACTCCTGGTCGGGAAAGGCCGAGAGGTAAGGGCGCCACGCAGAGGTCCTGCAGCCCTCGGCCGCCGGTTTGCGACACCGGCGTCATGTGGCTGCCGGTCGCGTTGGCGACGATCAGATCGCGGTCGCCGCTGCCTCCTCCGCCCGTGTTGAAGCAGTAGCAGCCGGGCGAGAAGGCGCCTGCCGATCTCGGGCAGCAGGTAGTCGTAGCCGCGCCCGCGGTACTTGCCGCCGGGTTCCTGTCGCCCGGTCGGGTCATGGTCTTCTCCGATGGCAGGGGAGCGAAGCACGGCGACGTCCCTGTCGCGCCTGCGGCCGGGCGAGGGTACGAGAGCCGTCTGCATGTCGCAATGCTGTTCGGCTGCCCGTGCGTACTTGCACCGCCATTCGAGTGGCCACCCGTGACTGCTTCCGCAAGGCCCTGAGGATGAGCAGCTGAACTGAACGGCGTCCGCGAAGGGGGCCGCGTGGCTGGTCCTGCGGCCGGCGACAGTCAAGGAGACATCGGATGCGCGTACCGCGCAAAATCGTAGGGAGCGTCCTTCTGTCGCTCCTGATGGTCGGCATCTCGCCCGCCACCGTCCAAGCCGCAGAAGCCCAGAGCCGAAACGGCGCCTCCTGCCCGACCGAGCATCGGGACACCGCGACGAACACGGCGCCGCACCCGCAGCTGGAGGCTTACCACGACGGCGACTGGCGGCTCGGCCCCAAGGAGCTTCCCCGCACCGGCCCCATCGGGAGGATGCTGCGGGGTTACCACCCGGAGGGCCCCACAACGCGGTACTGGTTCCTCGGGTGCTACTGGCAGACGAATCCGGAGAAGGACCCGACGCAGCAGATCGGCGGCTGGTGGTTCCCGGACAACCATGGGTTCGTGCTCCGCAACGGCCGCCCGGTGGAACGGTCGCTGACCCTCCAGAAGGGGCAGCGGGTCGACCTCTTCGGCAGGGGGAACCCGGGCAACTTCCTCGCGCCGGAAGGCACGCCGTACGCCAAGCGCGCGATCCCGCCGAGCAACCTGGACAACTACAGCTCTGCCAACCCTCCGTTCAACTACCACCTCTACGAGGTCATCGCGCCGTTCACGGTCGAGGCCGGGCCGGCCAGGCCCTGGTTCAACCAGTCCGGGCTGGGCACCCAGTACTACACGAGCACGACCGTCGGGGATCTGATTCAGGCCCAGAAGCTGAGGGAGATCCCTGTCGCATGACGCCATGAGGCAGTGACGGGATCCCCGGACTCGTTCCGTCCGGAGCCGGCCGTACGCATGGGGTCACAGGGGCTGGAGCCGGGTGTGCAGGAGGCAGAACTCGTTGCCTTCCGGGTCGGCCAGGACGTGCCAGTTCTCGGTGCCGGCCTGGCCTACCTCGGCGGGCCTGACGCCGAGGGCGAGCAGCCGCTCCAGCTCGGCGTCCTGGTCGCGGTCGGTGGCGTCGACGTCGATGTGCAGTCGGAGCTTCCCGGTCCGCGGCTCGCTGCTCGGGCTGAGGACGAGGGTGGGCTGCGGGCCGCCGAAGCCGGAGTCGGGCGGCCCGATCTCGATGCTTCCGTCGTCCTTGCGGCCGAGTTCGACGTAGCCGAGGACCTCGCTCCAGAATCAGGTCTGGGCGGCGAACTGCCTGCGAACGAATATGAGGGCGGTCCATCCGGCCAGCATCACGAGGCCGCCCACCGCAGGCCACTGACCACCCGCCAGAATGCCGAAAGCCGCCAAGGACGCACCGAGCATGGCTACGGCAGCGGCGGCCGACTCGGCCCGAAGCTGTCGGCCTGAACGCCTGCTCACCGAAGGCCTGACAAGCTGACGGCCGAGGAAGGTCTGGACACCGTTGATCACAGCCAGCAGGGCCGCAAGAGCGCCGAGGACGCCGAAAGCGATGGACATGACGTGAAGGTACACACTCGGGAGTCGGCCTCCCTGCTCGGGTGACGACGGGACGCCGAGGCCAGGTACTGGCGCCGTACGACGGGGCGAGGGCGGCCATCTCGTTCAGCAGGTCGATCCAGGCGGCACGGTCGCCCGGGGTGGGGGTGTCCGCGGGCGGCGCGGCTCCAGCCGGCGTGAGGCCAGAAACCCCCAGGTCATGGACCCGGGGGTGTCCTCTGGCTCAGGCGTTGGGACGCTTGCCGTGATTGGCCTTCTTCTTCTTACGCCCGCGTCGCTTGTTCCCTCGCTTGGCCATGGTGCATATCTCCTCATCCGGGACTTTCTACGCCGTCGCCAGTCTAGGTTCGGCCCGGAGTGTCCGCACCAGCTGGATGGTGCACTGTGGAAGATGTGGACGTGCGGCAATACACGGCCGGTGTGCGGCAGCCGTGGCAGTCGAGTCATGCGCTGCTGCTGATCCCGATCGTGCTCATCGTGGTGATCACGGTGGTCGACCAGTTGGTCCCGGCCGACATCCATCTGGGTCCACTGCTGGTCATCGCCCCCGCGATCACCGCCTCGTTCGCCGACGCCTGGCTGACCGGGTTGATCGGATTCCTGGCCGTGGGAGCGCAGGCGTACATCGGCTGGCACTTCGGCGTGCTGTTCAGCCGGAACGTGCTGGTGCAGATCCTCGCCCTGGCCGTGCTGTCGACGCTGACCGTGTTCTTCTGCGTGGTGCGTGACCGCCGCGTCCGCCAGCTGGCCCAGGTACGCATGGTCGCCGAGGCGGCACAGCACGTTCTGCTGTGGCCGCTGCCGGAACAGATCGGCTCGATGAGGATCGCGTGTCTGTACATGGCCGCCGAGGCCGAGGCCCAGATCGGCGGTGACCTGTACGCCGCGACCCCCACCGACAACGGCGTGCGGGTCATGATCGGCGATGTCCGCGGGAAGGGGCTGTCCGCGATCGGCGAGGCCGCGCTCCTCATCGGGGCCTTCCGCGAGGCCGCCCACCACCACACCTCCCTGCCCGCGCTGGCCGCCTCCCTGGAACGAAGCGTGGCCCGCAACCTGCCCGACCTCGGGCCCGAGGAACACGTGGGCGAGCGGTTCGCCACCGTGATGCTGGTGGAGATCCCCGACGAGGGGCACGTCACGCGGATACTGAGCTGCGGCCACCCCCCGCCCCTGCTGCTCGGCCCCGGCAGCGCTGTCACGGTCCCCGTGCACCCCGCGCCCCCGCTGGGCATCCACGGGCCGGCGGCCGGTGACTACACCGTCGACGTGTTCGCCTTCGAGCCCGGGGACACCCTCCTGCTCTACACCGACGGCGTCATCGAGGCCCGGGACGCCGACCGCGCCTTCTACCCGCTGGCGGACCGGGCCGCCCAGTGGGCGGGCAGCAGCCCCGAGGAGCTGCTGCACCACATCCGCCGTGATCTGCTCGACCACGTCGGCGGATGCCTCGACGACGACGCCGCGCTCATCGCGGTGTGCCACGCGCAGAGCACCCACCGGACGCATCGGCACGGGCCGGGCCTCCATGTCAGCGG
The DNA here is from genome assembly GCF_053597295.1 of Streptomyces sp. NPDC001450. Classification (NCBI taxonomy): domain Bacteria; kingdom Bacillati; phylum Actinomycetota; class Actinomycetes; order Kitasatosporales; family Streptomycetaceae; genus Streptomyces; species Streptomyces sp. NPDC001450. The sequence goes on along the minus strand of NZ_JBSFHY010000036.1, from coordinate 65,754 downwards.
GTTCGGTCACCAGCAGGGTGTTCTGCCGCCCGAGTGAGCCCTGTGCAGCGGCCGGCGCTCGGTCGCGACGCGCAGACGTCAGGTCAGCCGGCCTTGAGGGTGCTCAGGAAGACGGGGTCGGACGACGACACCCGCCGGCCCGCCGGTACCGAGTGAGCCGCGGCGGCTACCGCGTCACCGCACCGTCCAGGTCAGCGAGTCGGACGTCTGTGCTCGGACCGCTGGGTCCCGTACGGCCGTCGTGTGGTCGGTCACGGTCGCCGTGATCTCGTGGCCTCGGCCGTGGACGCCCAGTTCGTGTGGCGTCACCGACCGGGCGCCCGTGGCCGACGGGACCTGTCTGCCGTCGACGTACCAGGTCAGTTCGAGATCGGCGAGGCCGGTCAGCGGGGCGAGGCGTACGGTGATCCGCCGCCCTTGCCCCACCGGCCGGTACGTGGGGACGGAGGAGGTCAGCGCGTCCGCGTCGGCGTAGAAGCCGGCGATCATCGCCTCGCGGCCGACGACGTTGAACTCGGCCGACGTCAGGGAGCGCATGATGGACGTCTCGGTCGGCCGGTAGATGCCCGTCTCGTAGTACCCCCCGCCTTCGTACGCACCCACGACCGAACCGGTCGGGTCGTCGGCCCCGAGCCAGCGGTACCACTTCGACGCGCCCGGGTCGCGGCGAAGCGTGAGGTTGGCCTCGGCCGGTTCGTCGGTGTACGGGTAGGCGCCGTAGCCCGCGTACTGGTACTCGTCTGCCAAGTGGCCTATGGAGTGGCCGAGTTCATGGGCTCCTATGAGGTACGACCTGTCGTTCGCGGACGACATCGTCGCCACACCGTGGAAGGGCGAGCCCGGCGGCAGGTCACCGGCGGAGTAGCCGGCACCGCCGTACTTGGCGGAGTTGGCGATGACGAACACGATGTCGGCGTCCGGGGCCAGACCGGCGTAGTGCGCGACCTTGTCCGTGTCGACGCACAGCAGGCGCTCGAGGCCGTCGCAGAAGAAGTGGGCACCCAGCGCGGTGTCCTTCACGACATCGGTCGTCGGGTCGCCGGAGACACCGGACTCGCGGGAGACGGGGTCGACCAACCAGACGTTGAACAGGCCGCGGTAGCTCCGGTACGGCTCGATGTCGAAGATCTCGTCCAGCTTCTCCTCGGCGTCCGTGGCGAACTCGTCCTGTTCGTCCGAGGTGTAGCCGTCGCCCATCACCACCAGGTCCAGCCGCCCGGCCACAGGTCCGGTCCGCTGCAGTGCGCTCACCGCCGCGGGGGCGCCCACCGGTATCGGTGTGCGGCGGGCCGTCCGGGCGGGGGTGTCCGCCGGGACGGTCACCTGGCGGGGCTCTGCTGCGGGACCGGGGAAGTACTCGACGCGCTGGGTGTGAGCGGGGGCGGCGCCTGCCGCCTCGGCCGGTCCCGGGTTCGCTCCGACGGCCAACGCCACCGCGGCGACGAAGGCGGCTTTGGCAGCAACTGTCCGGTATGTACGTGGTCTTGCGCGATGCGGCACGGAGACCTCGCTTAAGTGTCCGGTTAAGTAAACTTAAGATCGCGCTTAACCTAGAGGCCGGCACAGCAAACAGCAAGAGCCGCCGCATAGTTGACGGTTCATCAGGCATTGGACGCCTTGCGGCGACGAGACGCCGGCAGCCGGTCGAGATCCGTCCGCGTGAGGCTCAACGGCACTTGTGCGGGTGGCAGTTGCGGCCGGATGTCGGGGCGCCTGGTGTGGGAGCGACGGTGGGGGACGACCCCTTCCTGCCGGGCTTGGCACTCCGCTTGGCCGGGGGTCCGGAGGGAGTGGGAGAGGGAGCGCCCGGCTCGTCGGTGCCGTGCCCCAGGGGCACGGGGGTGGGGAAGGGAACGTCGGGGAGGCCGGTGAGGGCGTCGCGCATGTACTGGGTCCAGATCTCGGTGGGGATGTCGCCGCCGAACACCTTCTGGAGGCCGCCGACGCCTGCCAGGGACTGCAGCTGGGGGTGTTTCGCGTCCTCCCGGAAAAGGACCACGGAGGTGGCGAGTTGGGGGGTGTAGCCGACGAACCAGGCCGACCGGTAGTCGTCGGTGGTTCCCGTCTTGCCCGCGGCCGTCCTCCCGAGCGCCTGGGCCTTGGTGCCGGTGCCCCGGGCTATGACGCCTCGGAGCACGTCGGTCACGTGGTCGGCGACGGCCGACGGCAGAGCCTGTACGGGGGCGGGGGCGGTGAAGCCGGGCAGCGCGGTGCCGTTGTGGGTCACCTTGGTCACCGAGTACGGGGTGGTCTGCCTACCGGAGGCGGCGAAGGTCGCGTAGGCGCCTGCCATCCGGATGGCGCTCGGTGTCGAGGTGCCGATGTAGAAGCCGGCGCTGGGATCGGCGAGGCTGCCGGAGCGCAGGCCGAGGGCTTGGGCCGTCTTCGCCACGTTGCCGTAGCCGACGTCCTCTCCCAGCTGCACGTACGGCGTGTTGACCGACTGCTCCATGGCCGTGCGCAGAGAGATGTAGCCCCAGCGGTGCGTGGTGTCGTTGTGCTGGTGCAGGAGGCCGGTGGGGTCCTTGTCGTCGGTGACGTAGTCGCCCTGCTGGTCCTTGATCCTGATGCCGTCGTCACCGTTGAACTTGCTGGCCGGGGTGATCGGCTGTGCGGGTCTGCCGGGTCGCATGACGGCTCCGTGCTGGAGCGCGGCGGCGAGGACGACCGGTTTGAACGTCGATCCCACCGGGACGCCGGAGGTGTCGGCGTTGTCCGAGTAGTGGGCCCGGTCGAAGCCGGGACCGCCGTAGACGGCCAGGATCCGGCCGGTCCCGGGGTCCACCGAGGCGGCTCCGACCTGCACGTCCCGGTCGACCGACCGGTGGGCGGGGTCGAGACGTTGCCCCCGCACCTTCGCGACGGCCCGGGACAGTTCCGCCGTCTTCTTCCTGTCGAAGGTGGTGTGGATCTGGTAACCACCCCGGCTCAGGCTGCTGTCGGTGACGGTCGGGTCGTGCGCCTGGACATACGACCGGGCCAGTTGGACCAGGTAGCCGGTCTGGCCGGTGAGTCCCGAACCGGGGGCCCACTTCCTGGGCGTCGGGAAGCCCGCGGCGGCGTACCGGGCCCGCTGCTGGGGCGTCAGTCTGCCGGTCTTCACCATCCGGTCGAGCACCCAGGACCAGCGGGCTTCGGCCTTTGCCCTGGCCGTGGGATCGGAGTCCGCGTACTGGAAGAGGCTCGGCTCGTTGACCGCCGCGGCGAGAAAGGCCCCCTGGCTCGCGTCGAGCTTCTCCACCGGGAGGTTGTAGTACGTGCGGGCGGCGGCCTGGATGCCGTTGGTCTGGCGGCCGAAGAAGCAGGTGTTCAGATATCCCTGGAGGATCTGCCGCTTCGTCATGCTGGCGCCGATCTTGGACGAGATCAGCAGTTCCTTGAACTTGCGGGAGATCGTCTGCGACTGGTCCAGGTAGGTGTTCTTCACGAACTGCTGGGTGATCGTCGATCCGGACTGGACGGAGTCGCCCTCGGCCATGTGGATGACGGCGCGGGCGATGCCCTGCGGGTCGATGCCCGGGTCGGTGTAGAAGGACGAGTTCTCCGCGGCGATGAAGTCCCACTGCACGTTCGCGGGCACCTGCTCGAGGGTGACATTCTGCCGGTTGACGCTGCCGTCGGTGGCCAGGACGGTGCCGTCCGACCAGTAGTAGACGTTGTTCTGCAGCAGCGTCGTGGGGTTGGGGTCGGGGATGGTGACCGTGGCGTAGGCGTAGCCGACGGCCGCTGCCGTGCCGCCGAAGAAGAGCAGGAAGAGCGCCAGCAGTTGGCGCACCGACGGCAGCCAGCGGCGCGGGCCCGTCCTGCTCCGGCGCGGGTAGTCGATCCAACGTTTCTTCTGTGGCGCCCTTCTTCTGGCGCGGCCCGGCAGGTCCTCTCGTGGGGCCTGGTCACGACGTGCGGCCCGGCGGCTCGTGCCGCGGTCAGCCCCGCCACGCGTGCCGCCGTTGAAGCGCTGCGGCGGTCGGCGCCGGGTTCCGCTCATGGGCTCTGCTCACTGTTCTCTCAGTACAACTGCTGTGTCTCGTACGGTCCGGGCTGCCGGAAACCCGGGTGCGGCGGCGGCTGGGGAAGGCCGCCGTACGGCGCCGGCTGCTGGAAGGGGTCGTACGGCGCCGGCTGCGGACCGCTGTGATACGGCGGCCACTGCGGACTGCCGGGGTCCTGCGGAGGGAGGTCGTTGCCGGGCGCCTCCGCCCCCACCGGGGCCCGCAGGCTGCCGTAGCGCTCCATGCGCTGCCACCTCAGCCGGGAGCCCGACACGGCGGTGAAGACGGACTGGATCACCACCAGGTACATCAGCTGGCGGTAGACGAACTGCTGCAGCGGCAGGCTCCACAGCGGGCCGGGCCGTTCTCCGTCCAGACGGAACGCGTACAGGCCCATCATGAGTTGCAGCAGGAGGAAGGCCAGCCACAGCCCGACGATCCGGACCGGATCGAGGAAGAGCAGCCCGTACACGGCGAAGATGTCCACGACGGGTGCGAGCAGCGGCAGCAGCACCTGGAAGAGCAGCAGGTAGCCCAGGCCCCGGCGGCCGAGCTTTCCGGCCGCGCCGCGCTGCACGAGCGCGCCGCGGTGCACGAGCGCGCCGCGGTGCTTCCACATCGCCTGCAGGGTGCCGTAGCACCAGCGGTACCGCTGACGCCACAGGGCGTTCAGCGACGCGGGCGCCTCGGTCCAGGCCTTCGCGCCCTCCTCGTACACCACCCGCCAGCCGGCCCGGCACAGCGCCATGGTGAGGTCGGTGTCCTCGGCGAGGGTGACGTCGCTGACCCCGCCGAGGTCGAGCAGTGCCCGGCGGCGGAAGGCGCCCACCGCTCCCGGGACGGTCGGCATGCACTCGGCGAGGTCGAACAGACGGCGGTCGAGGTTGAAACCGACCACGTACTCGATGTGCTGCCAGCGGCCCAGCAGACCTCCGCGATTGACGACCTTGGCGTTGCCCGAGACGGCGCCCACCCGGGGGTCGGCGAAGGGCTGCACGATCGTGCGGACGGTGTCGGGTTCGAAGACCGTGTCGCCGTCGACCATGACCACCAGGTCGTAGGTGGCAGCGGCGAGTCCGGTGTTGAGCGCGGCGGGCTTGCCCGCGTTCTGCCGGCGGATCACCCGCACCGGCAGGCGCAGCGACTCCACCAGGTCGGCGGTGCCGTCGGTCGAGCCGTCGTCCACCACGATGATCTCGACCGGATGGTCCGAGGCGAGGAGTGAGCGTACGGCCGCCTCGATCCCGGCGCTCTCGTTGTACGCGGGGACGATGACGCTGACCGGCTCGGTCACCGGCGGCCCCCAGGACCGGCTCCGGCGTCCCGTCCGCAGCCGCCGGTGGCGACGGGCCGCGATCAGCACGACCGCCGCGCGCAGCACGCTGATCGCTCCGGCCGCGTACATCAGCACGCCCAGCAGCCACACGACCCAGTCGCCGGCCTGCAACACGCTGATGAGGGCCATCCCCTGCAGACGGTCGCCGAGCCCGGCGGGCTGGACGGGTCCGGCCATGCCGACCGCGGCACCTGCTGTCGCGAACCGGAAACCGTGTGCCTTGAGCCGTGGGATCAGGGTGCTGAGCGCTGCGACGGTCTGGGACCGGTCACCGCCGCCGTCGTGCATCAGCAGGATCTGCCCGGAGCGCCCGTGCGGTGTCGCGTTCGCGAGGATGCGGTCCGCACCGGGGCGCTGCCAGTCCTCCGCGTCCTGGGTGGAGAGCACCGTGACATAGCCTGCCGCGTCGGCCTGCTGGAGGACGGACCAGTCGGCGTCGTCCAGCGCGTCGTTCTTCGCGGAGTACGGCGGCCTCAGCAGCGCGGAGGTGACCCCGGCGGCGCCGGCCACCGCCAGCTGCGTCTCCCGCAGCTCCAGGGAACGCTGCCACGGGGCGAGGCGGGCCAGGTCGGGATGGGTGAAGGAGTGGATGCCGATCTGGTGGCCGTCGGCGACGATCCGGCGGACCAGCTCCGGATGGGCCACGACCTGGGTTCCGACGACGAAGAACGTCGCGTGCACGTGGTTGCGGCGCAGCACGTCCAGGATGCGTGGCGTCCAGACGGGGTCGGGGCCGTCGTCGAAGGTGAGCGCGATGGTGCGGGCCTGTGCCTTGGCGGTGTGTGGAGAGGTGGCGGCGTTCGCGATCACGGGGCCGCCGTGGACCACCTGGGTGGGCACCGTGTCGCTGCGGCCCCGGGCGCCGGTCACGTCGTCGGACGTGATTGCGAACATGTGGTGGGTGTAGCCCTGCAGCAGGAGGGCCGTCGACAGGGTCACCGCCAGCACGCTCAGCAGCAGCCAGTGGGTGCGGGGTGTGATCTGACGGATACGGCTGTGGCGGCGGGGAGAAGCCTTGCGGCGTCGGCGATCGGTCACGTCGGGGCCTTGGATCACTTCACGGGCTTGTGGGACGAGCCGATGGCACGGCCCCTGGAGGTGCGGGCGGGGGCGGAGGTGGTGGTCGGGGTCGGGGACGTGATCGTGGTGGACCGGGACGTGGCCGCAGGGGCGGTCGACACCGTCGGCCGGTCAGTGGGACTGGAGGTCTTCTGCGCCGCGGAGGGGCCCGCGCTCCCCGCGGTACGGCCTGTGCCGGGCGTGGAGTCGGGTGCGGTCGCGCGGGGAACGGCCGGATGCGTGGCGCCCGACTGCGGCACGAACGGGGAGCTGACGCTGGGGCCGCCCAGCATCGTGCTGATCAGCAGGGCGACGTAGCCGCCGGCGGGGATCACCAGCAGCCGGGCGGCGCGGAGCACGCGGCGCTGGCGGCGCCCCGAGGAATCGACGAAGACGGGCCGCACCGACTCGCCCGTCGGCGTGTCCGGTTCCGGTACGCGCTGGCCGGATGTGTCGAACTCCGCGGGCGCCGGCGCATCGGTGTCGTACCCCGGGTACGTCCACTGCGCGGGTTCCACCGAGCGCCAGGGCATCGTGGCCGGATCGGCCGGGTGCCAGGGCATCGTGGCCGTGTCGACGGTGGCGCTGCCGCCGTGCTCGTGGCCGTAGGCATACGCATGCCCGACACCGCCGTACGGATCCTCGCCGTACCCTCCGCCGCTGTCGTTCGTCCACTGCACGAGTCGCGTCCCCTGTCCTGGCCGACCGACACGGTCGTCCACATGGACAGAGCGGACGCGGCCGGAAGTGTTACACCTCGGCCGACAGCTGCCTCACCACCGAGGCATGTGCGGGCGGCCTGAACCCCGCGCAGTGGATGGGGTTCAGGCCGCCCCGTCCCTCTGCGTGCCGCTTCCGGGGGGAGTCAGCAGCGCCACGCAGACGGGGTCCGGGGACTGGCGGGTCGTGGTGCCGGTACCCGGCCGGGCGGTCGCCCTCGGCCTCCGGTCCGGACCCGGTATCCACGCCATGCAGCGCAGGGCCGGCGCGAAACGTCACCCGGGCACGGACAGCGACGACGTGAAGACGCCTGGTGCGTTGTGACATTTCCGTGAGAACTGACGCTGGTCACTAGGGGGCCGTCGACGCGACCGGAGCACGGCGGACGACAAACGGCATGAACCCCGCGCGAACGAGGACACTCTTGAGCCAGGTACGGCACCCCCGGCGCGTGCAGGCGTACGACACGGAACTGGGAGCGGCAGTCGCGCGGGCCCAGGACGGTGACGAAACCGCTTTCGCGGTCGCCTACCGGATCGTGCAGCCGGGCCTTCTCGGCTATCTGCGCGGGCTCGTCGGCGACGACGCGGAGGACGTGGCGTCCGACGCCTGGCTGGAGATCACCCGGGACCTCGGACGGTTCAAGGGGGACGGGGCAGGGTTCCGCGGCTGGACGGCGACCATCGCCCGGCACCGGGCACTGGACCATCTGCGCCGCCAGCGCGTACGGCCCCGGGCGGGAGGGACCGAACAGGACGTACTGGACCTGCCCGCCCCGCACAGCACCCCCGACCTGGCCCTGGAGTCCCTCTCCACCGAGCGGGCCCTGGAACTGGTGCGCTCACTGCCGGGGGACCAGGCCGAGGCCGTGCTCCTGCGGGTCGTCGTCGGCCTGGACGGTCCCGCCGCCGCACGCGTCCTGGGCAAGCGGCCGGGAGCCGTGCGGACCGCCGCCCACCGGGGCCTGAAACGCCTCGCCCGCCAGCTGGGCGTCGGCGACGAGACGGACGAGAGTGTGACGGATGAGGCCTCCCGAGCGCTGGGGGGTCGAAACGAACGACGACGGCGACAGCGGGTCGGCGGACGGGCAACGGGCCCCGGCACGCCGGACGAATCGAACCCGTCGGACAGGAACGGAAGCGGACATGGGTGAACGGATGAGCGGCGGCGCGGTTCCGGGCCGTCGACGGGTGCACCCTGGCTGCACCGTGTCGGGTCGGCGGGACGTGCATGACGCCGCCTCGCTGGAGACGTCGCTGGCCGCCGCCCTACGCGCGGGCCATCTCGACCCCGAGGCCGAGCAGCGGGCGGTGGCCGCCTTCCGGGCCGCCCGCGGCACGGGCGCGCACCGGGCGCGCACCCGGCGCCGGGACGACTGGCGGCCGGCCGCGGAGCGGCGCGCCGGACGCTCTGTGAAGATGACGTTCGGCGTGGTGTTCGCCAGCCTCAGCCTGGGCGGTGTCGCGGTCGCGGCCATCGGTTCGGTCGGCTCGTCCGCGGACGGCGCCGGTGCCGGCCGGGGGACCGCGCACCCGTCGGCGGTCGCCCCGGAGCGGCCGGGCGGGGAGGCCTCGTCGGCGTCCTCCCCCGGCGGCCCCCGGCCAACAGGCGGCCCGTCCCCCGCCCAGGACACCGAGGCCCACTGCCGCTCCTACGAGCAGGTCAAGGGCCCTGGCAAGGCGCTCGACGCGAGGGCCTGGCAGCAACTCGTCGCGGCCGCCGGCGGGCAGGACAAGGTCGCCTCGTACTGCTCCGAGCAGCTGGCGCGGGCGACGGCCACGCCGAGCGGACCGGCGGGCACGGGCAGACCCGGCGGGGGCGCCGCGGACACCGGCAACGGTGCGGCGAGGAAAGCCGGGGATTCCGGCAACGGCACGTCCGGCACCGGCGGCACGGGCAACGCGGCAGGAAGCGGCCAGGCCGGCGGTGACAAGGGCAGCGGGAACCACAGGTAGAGCCAGGGCTGCACGACGGCCGTGCGAGCAGGCCCCGCGACGAGGTCGGCGCCGCTGAGTCCGACGGGCTGAAGCCGTCGATGCCGGGCGTCCCGGGGCAGGCCGTCGTACGGCAGCGGCGGGTGGCTACTGGTAGGAGTAACCGAGCACGGTGATGTCCTTGACGGAGTCGGTGGTGAGGCCGCCGGCGGCCTGGGTCCACCAGGGGTCCAGGCCGGCGTCCGCGCCGGTCACGTTGGGGCCGCCGGTGTGCGTCAGCTGCCACTGGTCCCAGATGCGGTCCGCGTTGGCGTGCAGCAGGAAGAAGATCGGGTCGTTCGACGAGGCCATGGGCTGACTGAGCGTGCCGCGGCACCAGTTGTGCACATTGTTGTGGGCGGCCACCTCCAGGCCGTTGGGCTGGACGCCGGCCATCACCCTTCCGAACGTGAAGGCCGTGAACGTGGGGCGGGTCAGGAGCCCGTCGATGGTCGCCTGGGTCGGCAGACCGCTCGTGGCGGGCGCCGGCCGGGAGACGCCGGTGGGCTTCCACACCCAGTCGGGGCGGGCGTGGTCGTTGGCGTAGTCCCAGTAGGGAATCGTCAGCGCGGGATCGACCGAGCGGAGCAGGTCCTCGAACTTGAGGCAGTACGCGCGGTGCCAGGGCAGGAAGCGCTGGGTGGCGGCCGGTCCCATTCCCTGCATGGTGTGGTGCCGGTGGCTCATGTCCTGGTGGTCGGCGATGAGCTGCTTGTACGCCGGCGTGGTCGCGAGCTGACGCAGCACCTCGTTGTACCGGTCCCGCTCGGCGGTGCTCAACTGCCGGTGGTCCTTGCGCACCCGCTGCGAGGCCCGTACGAGCCTGGTCACCAGGGAGCGGAGCCGCTCCGCCTCCATCGGTGGGGCCATCGGCGCGGCCGTCCCGTCGGCCACGTTCCACCCGGCTTCGCCGAGACCGGCCGCGGCGAGGTGAGCGGCGGGCGCGGCTGGGCCGGGCGGCGCCATGCCCGGCTGGGCGTGCGGCCCGTCCGCCATCATCCGGTTCAGCCGCAGGCCGATCTCCTCGCTGTCGATGAGCTGGGCGGGCGCCCACTCCGAGGCGATCTCCAGGGCGTCCTCGGCGGTGGGGAACCCCTCCGTCGCCACCTTCGCTGCCTTCCTGGGACTCATACGCGGCTCACTCCTCACTCTTGTCCGCCCACACCCCTTCCGGCCGGGCCACCCCACCCACTCTGGGAGGAACCGCACCGGGCGGCGACCGCGGCGGGCCGAACGGACGAGCGAGGGAGACGGAGTTCGCCGCCGAGCCGTCCTTGTGCCTTACGCGGCGAAGCGCTCCGCGAGGGCCTTCGCCTTGCTGGTCGCGTCCTGGAGGGCGCGGTCGCGGGAGGCCTCGAAGAGCGGGATCAGCTCGGACATCGCCGGGTTCTGCGGGGCCATGGTCAGCTCCGGGACGATGAAGTCGAGCTCGAGCCCGAGCGCGTCGCCGAGGACCGCCGTCAGGTAGTTCTGGACGTACTCGTACGGCTCGCGCGGGGTGCCCGGCGCGTAGGAGCCGCCGCGGCTGGCCACGACCGTGACGGGCGTGCCCTTGGCGGAGGGGGCCTCACCCGCGGTGCGGCCGAACAGGATCACGTTGTCCAGCCACGCCTTGAGGGTCGAGGGGATCGAGTAGTTGTACATCGGCGCGCCGATCAGCACCGCGTCCGCCTGCTCCAGCTCCTCGATCAGCTTCACGCGGTCGGCGAAGGCGGCCGCCTGCTCGGGGGTGTGCGCGGCCGCGTCGACGAAGCCGGCGGTGTGGGCGTGGGCGTCGATGTGCGGGACGGGGTTCACGGCCAGGTCCCGGTAGATCACCGTGCCGCCCGGATGCTGCTCCTCCCAGGTCCTGCGGAAGGCGTCGGTCACGGCGCGGGAGGCGGATGCCTCGCCCGGGAAGAGGGAGGAGTCGATGTGGAGCAGCGTGGCCATGGGGGTCTCCAAGGGAACGAGCCCGCGGGTGACGGGATGAAGTTTCGTATGCAGCTATGTCTAACACAGGTACTTACTTTTTTTCATCCCCATACGGTCGGGTAGTACCCTGGCTCCATGGCGGCGGAGCAGACGCATGACGCGGCTCAGTGCAAGCGGGTGGACGACGGCATCACTCGCGTCTTCCAGGTGCTCGGAAAGCGCTGGAACGGCCCGATCCTGTCCGTCCTGCAGGGGCGGCGGACGCACTTCGCCGACCTGCGCCGGGCCATCCCCGGCATCAGCGAGCGCATGCTCTCCGACCGGCTCGCCGAGCTCGGCGGAGCGGGACTCGTGGTCCGCGAGGTCGACGAAGGACCCCCGCTGCGGGTCTCCTACCGCCTGACCGAGTCCGGCGCCGCGCTGGAGCCCGCGCTCAGGGAACTCGGCACCTGGGCGAAGAAGCACCTGCCGGACGCCCCGCCCTGCACGGAGAACGGGTAGACCTGCGGCGCGTACAGATGGAGAGCGGGGCCGACCGGGCTTCCCCAGCCCGGGTGAAACGCCCAGGACTTCCGGGCCGCCGCGCCTGATGCCGTCCATGGGAGCGGCATAGTGACGGCGTCTGAGTTCCGGCCCGCAGGAGGACACGCATGCTCGGCACCGACTTCCGCGCCGGGTCGCCCGTCTGGATCGACCTCGGCAGCCCCGACACGGACACGGCCGCCGCCTTCTACGGTGCCGTCTTCGGCTGGCAGTACCTCTCGCTCGGGCCCGAGGCGGGCGGATACGGGTTCTTCCAGCAGGACGGCAGGACCGTCGCCGCTCTCGGGCCGCTGACCGAGGAGGGTGCGGCGTCGGCCTGGACGACGTACTTCCGCAGCGACGACATCGAGGCCACCGCCGGTGCCGTGACCGCCGGCGGCGGCGGTGTGCGCGTCGAGCCCATGAGCGTGGGCGAGGGCCGGCTGGCCCAGTTCACCGACCCGCAGGGCGCGCGGTTCGCCGTCCTGGAGTCAGGGATGGGCCTGGAGAGGACGTCGAAGAACAACACACTGGTGTGGGTGGAGCTGCACGTCCCCGACCCGGAAGCGGCCATCCGCTTCTACCAGGGGCTGTTCGGCTGGCGCTCCCAGGAGATGCGGGTCCCCGGCATGACCTACCGGGTCCTGAGCATCAGGGAAGGCGACCAGCTCGAGGGATCCTTCGGCGGCGTGGCTCCGCACCGGGGAGAGCAGGAGACGGCGCGCTGGGTGCCGTACTTCGCCGTGGCCGATGCGGATGCCGTCGTCACGGCCGTGCAGGGGAACGGCGGGGCGGTGCTCATGCCGGCCGCGGACGTGCCGGACGTCGGGCGCATCGCCTGGCTCGCGGACCCGGGCCAGGCCGTGTTCGCCGTACTGAAGCCGAACCCCCGCCAGAGCTGACCTCTCACCAGCCTTTCGGCGCGCCGCTGCCCGGTGCGGTCCGTGCGCGGGCCGCCCGGTACGACAGTTCGGGCGCCGCACCCTCTCCTGCCCTGACTCCCAGCCAGGTGAGGAAGGCGAGGACGAAGACTCCCTCGACGAGCAGAGAGAGCGGGCCGTAGGGCGCCTCCCAACCGGGTTCGTAGTAGCCGTTCGGCAGGCCGACGGTGCGCGACAGCAGGAAACCGACGATCATGCCGAGGCTGACGAGCGCCCCGGCCGCCCAAGCGACCATGGCGCGCCGCATGGTGACGAGCGCGAGCGCCACGACCAGCATGACGGCGCTGCCCACGGCGAACAGGACGCCGATGTAGAACATCTCCTCAAGGTGATCAGGAACGAGCAGAGTGTGCAGCACCGTGTTTCCGACGGCACAGCACACTCCCAGCCCCCTCAGGGTGACTTCGGTGGCATTGGAGGTCATCATGACTCCAGCTGTTCATTTCGCAGTGTTTCGTCAGGATTGATCCCTCTGTCTCTATACGGCTGGCAGCGCTCGGGGGATTGCGCCCGGACTGCCGCTTCCAGGGCGCGTCGCCCTGCGAGACCGTCACCACCTGGGCGACGGGGCGCAGTTGGACGTGATCGGGCATGGGATCCGGGCCAGGAGTGCCGGATCCCGTGCCAGGACCGGTGAGGTCAGGGACCGATGGCGGCCTTGACCGGGTACGGGAAGCTCTCCTGCTGCCAGACCACCGTGAACCGGGCGCTCGGGGCGGTGTCGACCTGGGGGACGCGGCCGTCCGAGGTGAGCGTCTTCGTCGCACCGAACGTGCCGGAGCGGCTGACCGTGCGGGCGCTGGTCCTGGTGTAGCTGTACGGGGGCGTCGACTTGGGCACGATCGTGTGGAAGACCAGCATGCCGTCGCCGTCGTCGTCGAGGGCCAGGTCGGGCCGGTCGCCGAGGCCGAGGGTGGTGACGGCGCCCCGGGTGCCGCCCGCGGACAGCCGGCGGCCGAGCAGTTCGAGCTTGCCGTCGGTGTAGCGGGTCCACACGATCACCGAGTCGCCGTCGAGGTCCGTCGCGAGCGCGTGGTGGAAGCCCACGTTGTCCGTGGCGGCCGAGATGCGCAGCGGGGCCGCCAGGGTGCCGGTGCGGCTCCAGCGCGAGGCCCAGACCTGCGCGACGGTGCCACCGCCGGAGTGGTAGCTGATGACCGCGTCGCCATCCCGGTCCACGCCGACCCGCACCATGCCGAAACCGCCGTACGACGCGATCGGCGTCGTCAGCACCTTCGTGGCGGAGACGGCTGTCGAGGTGATCCGCTTGGCCACGACGTCCGAGGCCCGCGCCCAGGCCACGACGAACCGGCCGCTCCGGTCGACCCCGACGGCCGGCTTCTCGGCCGAGCCCGAGCCGAGGGAGACGGGCGCGCCGACCGTGCCGTCGAGCTCGAGGCGCCGGGCGACCGTGTACCAGCTGCCGTCGCGGCTCTCCGTCCAGGCCGCCAGCGCGGTGCCGCCCGGCGTCACCGCGACGGCCGGGGTGGTGGCGGGCGCCGACGTGGAGAGCTTCTGGAGCGGTCCGACGAGGCTGCCGGAGGCGGCGACCCGCCGGCCCACGACCTGGCTGTCCTGCTGCCAGACCACCGCCGAGTCCCCGGTGTCGTCGGAGGCGATCTCCGGCCAGGACACCGCGGCACCGTCCGGCGACAGGGTGCGGATCGCCCCCTTGGTGCCGCTCGCGTACCGCACCCGGGTCTGGACCCGCTGGTAGGAGTACGTCGTCGACATGTCACCGGCCGTCCAGGCCAGCAGGGCGTCGCCCTGGCGGTCGACCGACACCTGGGGCGAGTCGGCGGCGGACCAGCCGGACGCCGACACGCTCCACGACGACGTCCAGGCGGCCTCGGCGTTCATGCCCACCGTCGCGGTGACCGCGAGACCGGCCGCCGTGGCGACGGACATCCCTGCGAGCACGCGACGCTGCACTGAACGCCGATGACGTGCGATACGCGGAGCCACGCTCATCCCCTTGTCCTGGCTTCCATGACAGGGGTCACAGCCGTCACACAGGTACCCCTGGTACACCAAGCGCACATTCAGGCTCAAACATCACAGCGGCCACTGCTCGGCAGCCGGGGCGACGGGCTCACCCCCTGGGGGGCGCGGCCGGTCACCGGGTCCCGCCTGAGTACGAGAGCGGATGCCGGGCACGCCCCCGGGCGCGCACGATCCCCTCATGACGCTTTCCTCCCCGCCCCCGCCGGGCCGAACTCCCGCCACCGCCCTGCTGGTCCTGACCGCGGTCCTGCTGGCGCCCCTGGTGTACGGGCTGTACTGGCTGGGCCACGACGCCATGGAGTGCACCAGCGCGACGGGCTGCCGCGGCAACCACGACGACAAGGTGGCGCTCGTGAACGCGGCCCTGGTCCTCTTCGGCGCCCCCTCCGGCGGCGCCGCCCTCACCGGCTTCGCGGGAGCGGTCCTCGGACGCCGGGCCGGCGTCTGGGCGGCGACCGGCGCCCTTCTCGGCACCCTGGCGACCTGGGCCGCCACCATCGCCTGGCTGTACGTCAGCGTCCAGAAGGCGAGCTTCGACTTCTGAGCCGGGTTTCCCGCCTGAGGGCACGTCGGCCGGCTGCGACTCAGTCACGCCGCGTTCTCGGTGGCGGCGATCGTCCGGCGCAGAAGGCGTCGCGCGGTGTCCAGTTCGGCGGCCCGCTGGTCGAGGACGTCCAGCTGGGTGCGGAGGGTGGTGAGGACGCCGGGACAGGGGCGCAGCGTCGCCTCGTCGAAGGTGCAGGGCAGGACCTGGCGGATGATGCGGGTCGGCAGGCCGACGGCCAGCAGGGCGCGAATGCGCCGCACTGTCTCCACCGTCCGGTCGTCGAACTCGCGATAGCCGTTGGCGCGGCGCTCCGAGCTGATCAGCTCCATCCGCTCGTAGTAGCGCAGCAGGCGCTCACTGACTCCGGCACGACGCGACAGCTCCCCGATCAGCACCGACCAGCTCCCTCCGACTTGACCTTCCCACCGTGTCAGGGAGCAACAGTGCACTGATCGGCCACATTCCGCGCCGATCGCCAAGGAGGGAGAGAGTCATTGATCATCGATGCGCACAGCCACGTCCACGACCCCGTCGAGGCACACGTCGGGCTGCTGGACGAGGCCGGGGTGGACCGCGCCGTGCTGTTCGCCACCCGCCCACACCCGGAGCGGGCCGGTGACCTTGCCTCGCTGCGCCGCGAGATGACGATCCTGGACGAGGCCATCGGGGGTCGCGCCGGCGACGTCGAGGGGTACCGCAGAGCGTGGGGGGAGTTGGACGCCGCGCTCGCCGCACAGCCGCAGCGGTTCATCGGCTTCCTGTCCGTACCGCTGGACCTGGAGCCGGAGCAGACTGCCGCGACCGTGGAACGCGAGGTCGTCGGGCGTGGGCTGCGCGGAATCGGCGAGCTGACACCGCCGCCGGGACGGGCAGAGGTGATCGAACCGGTGCTCCAGGCGGCGGCAGATCACGGTGGGCTGCCCGTGGTCGTGCACGGATCCGCCCCGACCACGGCGGACGATCTGATGAAGATGTCGGCGCTCGCCGGCCGGTATCCGACGGTCCCGTTGGTGGTCAGCCAGCTCGGCGGGCTGAACTGGATGCAGGCTGTCGAGCTGGTGAGGGACACCCCGAGCATGTACCTGGAGCTGTCCACGGCCAACATCGTCTTCGCGGTCCGGCTGGCCATCAAGGAGATTCCGGACCGGACCCTGTTCGGATCGGACGCGCCGTACGGCGACCCGGTCCTCGCCCGGGCGATGGTGGAGCGGGTCACCAGCCCGGGAGAGGTACGCGACCGGGTGCTCGGCGGGACGATCGCCGAACTGGTCGGGCTCGGCTGATGCGGGCCCGGCGTCCCCCCGGTGCCCGACGGATCGGGCGCTTCGGATGCTGCAGGGATGACCGCGATGCCGTAGGGACGTAGGTCAGTCGCCTTCGCCCCGTCCCCGGTCCCGGTACGCGTGGGCCAGTTGCCGGTCCCGGCGGATCAGGGCGTACGTGGTCGACGCGACGAGTGCGAGGGCGGCCGACACGGGGGCCAGGAAGTACAGCATCAGGACCCGTCCCGTACGCCGGTCGCCCGGGTGATGGCGGACTCGACCGCCGCGACCCGGTCGGCCAGCAGGCCGAGGGCGGCCACCGCGCGGGTCAGGGGGTCGTCGCCGGGGCCGCCGAGGGTGCGGGCGCGGACGTCGGCGGTCTTCACCTCGGCCCAGCGGGCCGCCTGTTCGGGGCCGAGGGTGCCGCGCAGTTCGGCGAGCTTCAGCAGGTTGGCCTCGGCGCCGGTGGTGAGGGTCTGGGCCTCGGCCGTGTAGTGGTCGGTGATCACGGCGGCGAGTTCGGTGTCGTTCATGACCGGGCTCAGGCGCTGGGCGATGCGGTTCAGGTCGCGGTAGGAGCCCTGGAGGCGGAACGGCGGTTCGGTGCGGGCCGCCTCGGACCGGGCGGCGGAGGCGATGTAGGCCGCGTTGACCGTGAGGACCGTGTCGCGGGCGGCGAGCAGGTGGCGCAGGACCGCGAGGACACGGTCGAGTTCGGCGGGCGGGACAGGGTGGGCGAGGCGGTCCGCGCGGGCCGTGGGGTCGGCGGAGGCCAGGCGGACCAGCAGGTCCAGGTCCGCGCGGTCGCGGCCGGCGAGCGGGGCGAGGAGCGGGTGGGCGGTGAGGGCGTTCTCGACGAAGCTGAGCGCGAAGACGTCCTCCTTGCCGGTGAGGACGTCGCCGAGGTTCCAGACGTCCGCCCGGTTGGCGAGCATGTCGGGCACGCGGAAACGGTCCCCGGACTCGGTGTAGGGGTTGCCGGCCATGCAGACCGCGAAGCGCTTGCCGCGCAGGTCGTAGCCGCGCGGCTCGCCCTCCCACACCCCGTCGACCCGGCGGGTCGCGTCGCACAGCGGGATGAACTGCTGCAGCAGCTCGGGCGAGGTGTGCTGGATGTCGTCCAGGTACAGGAGCGTGTTGTTGCCGGCCGCCAGCGCGAAGTTGATCTTCTCGATCTCGCGGCGGGCGGTGGCGTTCGGGGCGTCGGCCGGGTCGAGCGAGGTGACGCCGTGGCCGAGCGCCGGGCCGCTGACCTTGACCAGCATCAGGCCGAGGCGGTCGGCGACGTACTCCATCAGCGTCGTCTTGCCGTAGCCGGGCGGGGAGATCAGCAGGAGCAGCCCGCCGGTGTCGGTGCGCTTCGACTCGCCGGTGGTGCCGAGCTGCCGGGCCAGGCTGTCGCCGACCAGCGGGAGGTACACCTCGTCGACGAGGCGGTTGCGGACGAAGGCGGACATCACCCGGGGGCGGTGGTCGGCCAGGCGCAGGCGCTCGCGTTCGGCCGCCACCAGGGTCGTACGGCGGCGCTGGTAGGCGCGGAAGGCGGGGACCTCCAGCTCGGCGAACCGGGCCGTCCTGGCCAGGAACTCGTCCAGGCGCAGCGGCAGCCGGCCGCCCGTCACGCGCGGGTGGGCGCCCAGCAGGCCCTCCGCGGTCGCGGTCAGCGGGGCGTCGCCGTCGTAGCGGGGCAGGTCCGGGCACAGCTCGGCGGCGACCGCCTCGGCCAGCTCACCGGGGCCAGCCTCGGCACCGGTGGCGGCCGCGTACGACGTCAGCCACGCCTCGGCCACCTGCCGGCGGGCGCCGAGGTCGGCCAGGGCCTCCAGGTCCCGGGCGTAGTCCGAACCGCCCACCGTGTGCCGGAACTTCTCCAGCAGGGTGCGCGCGGTCGCACCCAGGACGAAGCCTTCGGAGCCGGACGTCAGCTCGTCGAAGAGGTACGCGGCGGCGGCACGCCCCGGCGGCCTGTCACCCCCCTCACCGGCGTCCCACCGCCCGATCGCCTCCGCCAGCTCCCCCACCAGCTCGGTGAGGGCGCCCGACGGGCCGAACGTGTCCCGGGCCCGGGCCAGTGACAGCGCCCGCCGGGACCAGGCCTCCCGCGCGGCCGGCGTCGTGCCGTGGGCCCAGAACAGCTGGGCCGCGGCCCGCGCCGCCGGTTCGTGGCGCAGGGTGCCGGCGCCGTCGTGCAGGGGCAGCAGGGCGGTGAGGATCGTGGTGGTGTCGTGGTCGTGGACGCCGCGTTCGTAGCCCTCGTCGTACGACTCCTGCGCCGCCTCCCGCACCAGGGCGGGCAGGTCGGCCGCGGCCAGGGCGGCCGGGCCGTGCTCGGACAGCAGCCGGGCGGCGAGGTGTTCGGCGCGGTAGACCTCGGGCGACTCGGACGGCAGGTGGCGGCCCCAGAACGGGCGGGTGTCCGCGAAGCCGGGGTCCGTCACCGGGCGGCGGTAGTCGGTGCCGGTGACCGCGAAGGCGAGGCCGTCGCCGTGCGGGACCAGGGTGAGGTCGAGGGGCTGGGTGTTGACGGCGAAGCGGTGGCCGCCGAGGAGCAGGGTGCGGCCGTCGTCGGCGTACAGGTCGGTGCGGTCGCGCAGGGCGCGGGCGGCCTCCTGGCGGGCGGCCTTGAGCCGGCCGTCCAGCTCCTCGGCGCGCACGCCGTCGCCGAGGGCCCGCAGCTCGTCGGCGGTCCGGCGGACCTTGGCGACCATCGGGTCGGAGGCGAAGTACGTGGTGACCGCCTCGGTGTCCGCGAGTGCGGCCGCGCGGCGGTCGACCGTCTCCAGCACCCGGGCGGCGGAGGCGGCCAGTTGCTCGGCGCGGCGGGCGCGGGCGTCGGCGAGGGACTGCTTGCGGGCGGCGAAGGCCTCGTAGATCTCGGCGCGCCTGTCGGCGAGTTGGCCGAGGAAGTCGTCGAACTCGGCGAACCGGGCGTCCAGGTCCTCCAACCGGCCGAGCAGCAGGGTCAGTTGGTCGTCGCAGGCCTGAGGGCTGGCGGCGGCAGCGAGCGCCGCGGTGACCGCCTGGGCCAGCAGGGCCGTCTCGGCGGCGAACTCGGCGCGGCCCTCGTGGTCGAGGAGGGTACGGCGGCGGGCGTCGAGGGTGGCGCGGGCGCGGTTGACGCCGCCCAGCACCTCGGCGATCCGCTCCAGGACGGCGGTGCGGACGGTGGCGTCGGCGATGTCCAGGCCGGTGACGACCTCGGTGACCGTGCGCAGCCCGTCGGCCAGCTCGTCCAGCCGGGCGGCGACGGTCGCGGCCGCGGCGACGGTCGGCGCCGCACCCGCCTCCGCCACCAGCTGTTCGACCTCCGCCTGCTGGATCGCGAGGGCGTCCTCGCGGGCCAGGAAGGACACCGCGCGCCGCCCGAAGGCCGCGAGGTCCCCCGCCGCCTCGGCGGCCAGCTCGTCCACCCGGGCGGTGTCCGCGTACCGCAGCTCCTTCAGCGTCAGCAGATGGCCCTGCGCGTGCCGGAGTTCGGTGAGCCCCCGCACCCAGGAGGCGGCGTCCCGCGGGGCCTGACCGCGCAGCCGGCGCACCACGGCGGCGATACGGACCGCTGCCTCCTCCAACGCCTCATCGGCCTGCCGGGACAGGGCCCGTACGGTCTCGAACTCGGCCAGCACCTGCTCGGCGGTCTCCCGCACCGCCGCCAACGGTGTGTGCAGATCGCCGAGTTCGGGCTCGCCCAGCCAGTGGTGGGTGTCGGCGGCGCGCACGCAGGCGGCGGCCAGCACCCGGTAGCCCTCCCCCGTCCCGATGCCCTCGGCGACGAGCCGGGCGACCGACAGACAGTCGGCGAGCCCGCGCACGAGGTCCGCGTTGCCGATCCGGGCCAGCACGCCCGTGCCGGTACGCAGGGCGGCCGCGTGGGTGTCGGAGACGTACGGCGAGGTCCACCACTGCACGGGGTGCGCGTGCGCGGGCTCGTCGCCGTCGGCGCGCAGCACGGCCAGGGTGCCGTCCTCGAACAGGGCCCAACCCCGGCAGGGCAGCGGGGTGGCGACCTCCTTGCGCAGGGTGTTGTACGACAGCAGGAGCGTGCGGCCCTCGGCCCGGGAGCGGAACGCGTACAGCACGTCCTCGCCGTTCGGCGAGCGCACCTCCCGCTCGAACTCCAGCCCCGTCGCGTCGAGTTCGTACCTCTTGTGGACGCCCGAGGCCAGGCAGTAGCCGCCCGGGAAGACGATGCCCTGGTCCTCGGGCAGCCGGCGGCACGCCTGTCCGATGCCGTCCAGCCGGACCACCGACCGGCTGAGCGTGTCGAACACCAGGTACCGGTCGGCGTCCTCCTTGTACGGCCGCACCCGCAGCAGGACCAGCGCGCCCACCTGCGCGTGCGCGACCCCGGCGTCGGCGAGGGCCTGCAGCGGCTCCTCGACCGGCTCGGCGTACAGCTCCTCGCCCTCCGGACCGCGCACGGTGAGCCGGCCGCCGACGGTCGCCACGCCCACCCCGCCCGGCACCGCCACGTACGGGTCCCGGCCGCGGCCCCCGAGAACATGGTCCTCGCGGGTGGTCCCGGTCCAGGCGAAGTCGTGGGCGGGCGGGACCACGTCGTCGCGGTCGCCGCGCGCGTCCAGGAACCGGGCCCCGCCGTCGGCGGTCAGGCTCCAGCGCAGGGCACGGACGTCCTCGGCCTTCTCGCCGGTGCGGAAGACGGCCAGCAGCCGGTCGTCCAGGCGGCGCAGCCGCAGCAGCCGGGCCTGCCGGTAGTAGCGGTGCAGGGCCGTGAACTCCCGCACGAACGCGGGGTCCTCGAGCAGTCCGGGTACGGCGTCCTCGGGCAGCCGGTTGAGGTCCCGGTCGTACAGGGCGAGGACGTCCGAGGCCGCCGTCCCGTCGGCCGTCCGGCCGGTGCTGCCGAACAGCAGCGCGTCCCCGACGGCGACGACGTCGCAGGGCACGCACGCGTGCCCGGTGCGCAGCCGCCCGGTGGCCGTCAGGCCCAGCCCGGCGGAGCCGAACTCCTCGGCGCGGCGCGCGTTGAGGGCCTCGGCCCGCCGGGCGAGGTCGGCGGCCTGGGCGGTGAGGCGGTCGCGCAGCACCTCGTAGGTGCCGGCGTCGACGGCGTCGTACGAGCCCGTCTCCGGGGCGGTTGCCATGGACGGCGCTTCCCTTCAAGGGCTTCGAAGACTGTTGAGTACGTGAACTTCGCGTGGGTGAGCAGGGGGCTGCCGGGCCGCCGACCCCCGTACGGCGACCCGGCAACCGGCCGTCAGTTCCTGGCGGCGCCGTTCAGCGCGGTCAGCGGGGTGTCCGCGAGGCCCAGCTCACCGGCCCGGTCGAGCAGTTGCCGGAACTGTCCCGCCTCCGGGCCGCCGGACTTCATCAGCTTCATCAGCAGCGCCGACACCGTGAGGTTCTGCACGTCGGCGGTGCCGAGCGAGCCGAGGATCCGGCTCAGGTCGTCGGTGAAGCTGCCCGAACCGTCCAGCCAGGGCTTCGCCAGCGCCTGCGCCGTACGGGAGTTGTCGACGAAGCCGTCGACGCCCTTGCCGAGCGAGACCGCCGACACCAGCCGGTCGAAGAAGACGGACTCCCCGCCGACGATGTCGATGTCGGCGTTCTCCAGGCCGGTCGCGAGGACCGTGGCCTGGGCCTCGGCGACCTGCCGCTGCGTCTCCAGGCCGGCCAGCCGGATCTCCTTCTCCGCCTGCAGCCGCAGCCGGTACTCCTCGTGCCCGCGGGACGCCTCGTCCAGGGCGGCCATCGCGGCGGCCTTCTCGGTCAGACCCGCCGCCTCGGCCTTCAGCTTCTCCCCGATGCCGGTGGCCTCCGCGAGCGCCTTCGCCCGGGCGCCCTCCGCCTCGGCCTTCAGCCGCGCCTCGGTGGCCTGAGCCGCGGCCCGCGCGCCCTCGGCCTCGGCGAGCGCCTTGGCCTGCGTGCCCTCGGCCTCCGCGCGCAGCCGCGCCTCGGTGGCCTGTGCCTCGGCCCGGCCGGACTTCTCGATGACCTCGGCCTCCTTGTCACGGACCTGCACGGCGGCGAGCCCCTCGGCGGCGGCCTCGGCCTGGACGCCCTCCGCGAGCCGCAGCTTGGCCCGGGCATCGAGGTCGGCGGTCTTCAACCGGGCCTCGGCGAGCGTGAGTTCCTCGGCGGCGCGGTGGATCGCGGCCTGCTCGGCGGCCTCGGCCGCCTTGATGTCCTTGACCAGCTTCTCCTGCGCCTCGGCCTCCGCGCCGATGACGAGTGCCTGCCGTTCGCGCTCGGCCTCCTCGACCAGACGCAGTTTCTTGATGGACTCCTCCTGCTCGGCGACCGTACGGTCCACCGCGACCCGCTCCCGGATGACCTCGGCGATCTCCCGCTTCTCCGCCTCGACCTCCTTCTCGGCGGCGATCCGGGTCAGCTGGGTCTCCCGTTCCCGGGAGATGACCTCCAGCATCCGGTCCTTCTCGATGCGTTCGTTCTCGACGGCGATGACCCGCTCGCGGTTCTTCGCGGCGACGGCGACCTCGCGTGCCTGGTTCTCCCGCTGCACGCCCAGCTGTTCCTCGGTGCGCAGGAAGGCGCCCTGCGCGCGCAGCCGCTCCTCCTCCACGACCCGGGCGGTCTCCGCCTCCTCGCGGGCCCGGGACGTTTCGATCTCCCGCTTCTGCTTGATCTCCGCGTCCGCCTGCCGCCGCTCCAGCTCCAGGATGGCCTCGCGGGCGTCGACGTTCTGCCGGGTGATCTCCTTCTGTTCGTTGCGCTGCGCCTCGTTGGTGCGCACGTGCTCGACCGCCGTCAGCTCGGTGATCTTGCGGATGCCCTGGGCGTCGAGGACGTTGGCCGGGTCGAGCTGGGTGAGCGGGGTCTGCTCCAGGTAGTCGATCGCCGCGTCCTCCAGGTGGTAGCCGTTGAGGTCGACGCCGATCAACTCGATGATGTGGTAACGCAGTTCCTCGCGCTTGGTGTACAGGTCGGTGAAGTCCATCTGCTTGCCGACGGTCTTCAGCGCCTCGGAGAACTTCGCGTGGAACAGCTCCTGCAGCGTGTCCTGGTGGCTGGCGCGCTCGGTGCCGACGGACTGGGCGACCTTGATGACGTCCGGGACGGTCTTGTTGACCTTCACGAAGAACAGGATCCGGATGTCGGCGCGGATGTTGTCCCGGCAGATCAGCCCGTCCCGGCCGGAGCGGCTGATCTCGATGGTCTTCACCGAGATGTCCATGACCTCGGCCTTGTGCAGGATCGGCAGCACGACCTGCCCGGTGAACGACACGTCGACCCGCCGCGTCTTCGACACGATCAGGGCCTGGCTCTGGTCCACCTTGCGGTACAGCCGGGCCGAGGCCGACAGCGCGAGCAGTACGACGGCGAGACAGACGGCGACCAGCACGCCGAGCGCTTCCATGGCATACGTCCTTGTGCGTCAGACGATGAAGACGAAAGAGCCCGGCTCCGGTGCCGGACACCTGCCGGTGTCCGGCACCTGAACCATCCGTAGTGCTCCCCCGTCCGGCGATCGTGCACCCGGGGCGTACCCCCGCGCACTGCCGGTCTCCGGCAGCGTTCACTATGTTCTCGATGCCGGACAGGCGCTAAGAGAGCGTCACCGGCGCATCAAAATCACGGGGGATGGGGACGGCGTGACCGAGCAGGCGATACCGGCGCACTATCTGGACGGCTATGCCCACACTCTGGCCGAGGTCGCGGCCACCGGCCGCCGGCTGACCCGGGAGGAGCTGGCCGCGCGCCGGTCCCTGGGCGAGCAGGCCGCCGAATCCGGCCACGGACTGCGGGCCCTGGTCGTCGCCCACCTGGCCGCCGCCCGCGCGGCCTGGCCCGGCACGCCCGGCTCGGCCGACAGCGCGCTGGCCGCCGTGCAGCAGGCGGTCGACGCCTTCGCCGAGGGCTACGAACGCGCCCAGCGGCTCGCCGTGCGCCGCGAGGAGGCCGCGCGCCGGGAGTTCATCGACGACCTGCTCTACGGCCGCAGCGATCTGGGCCGCCTCGCCGAGCGCGCCGAGCGGTTCGGCCTGAGGCTGTCCCGGGCGCACGCGGTCGCCGTCGCCGAGGGCCCGGCCCCCCACACCGAGGGCGACCCGGTGACCCGGCAGGTGGAACGGGCCGTCCTGGCCCGCTTCGACGCCCGCAGCATCCTGCTCACCACCAAGAACGGCCGGCTGCTGTGCGTCGCGCCCGGCGACGAGGACGAGGTCCTCACCTACTTCGCCAAGCAGGCGTACGCGTCGGCCGAGGGCTGCCGGGTCGCGGTCGGCCGCGCACAGCACGGACCCGGCGGGGTCGTGCAGTCGTACGAAGAGGCCGTCGCCACACTGGAGATGGCCGCGCGGCTCGACCTGGACGCACCGCTGCTGCGCGCCGCCGACCTGCTCGTGTACCCGGTCCTCGCCCGCGACCGGCAGGCGATGGCCGATCTGGTCTCGCACACACTCGGCCCGCTCACCGCGGCCCGCGGCGGACCGCAGCCGCTGCTGGACACGCTCACCGCGTACTTCGAGTCGGGCTGCGTGGCCGCCGAGGCCGCCCGCCGGCTCTCGCTCAGCGTGCGTGCCCTGACCTACCGCCTGGAGCGCGTGCGCAAGCTGACCGGCGCCGACCCGGCCGACCCGGCCCACCGCTACCCGCTCCAGACGGCGGTGATCGGCGCCCGCCTGCTGGACTGGCCCGCGAAGCCGCTCTGACCACTCCTTACGGAGGGGTGACGTACCGCCCGTCGCAGCCGGCCGCGGGCGGGTCGTGGACCTAGCGTGGCCGTATGCGTGTACTGGTCACCGGCGGTGCCGGCTTCATCGGGTCCCATGTCGTCGACGCACTGCGGGCGTGCGGGCACGAGCCGGTCGTGTACGACGTCCGGGACGATCCGGCCGCCGACGTGCGCAACCCGATGGCCGTCGCCCGCGCCCTGTCCGGCATGGACGCGGTCTGCCACCAGGCGGCCATGGTGGGCCTCGGCAACGGCGTGGCGGACGCGGCCGAGTACGTCTCCCGCAACGACCTGGGCACCGCCGTCCTGCTCGCCGCGATGGCCGAGGCGGGCGTACGGCGGCTGGTGCTGGCCGGGTCGATGGTGGTCTACGGGGAGGGCCGCTACGACTGCCCCGTACACGGTGCCGTACGTCCCGGCCCCCGTGCCGCCGCCGACCTGACCGCGGGCCGCTTCGACCCGGCCTGCCCCCGCTGCGGCACCGAACTGTCCCCCGGCCTGGTCACCGAGGACGCCCCGACCGACCCGCGCAACGTGTACGCGGCCACCAAGCTCGCCCAGGAACACCTGTCCGCCGCCTGGGCCCGCTGCACGGACGGCACGGCGGTATCCCTGCGCTACCACAACGTCTACGGCCCCCGCATGCCGCGGAACACCCCGTACGCCGGGGTCGCCTCCTTCTTCCGCTCGGCCCTGGACCGCGGCGAGCCTCCACGCGTGTTCGAGGACGGCCGCCAGCGCCGGGACTTCGTGCACGTCCGGGACGTGGCCGCCGCCAACGTCACCGCACTGGAGGCCGAGCCGCGCCCCGGAACGCTCACGGCGTACAACACCGGCAGCGGCACGCCCCACACGGTCGGCGACCTGGCCCACGCCCTGTCCACCGCCTGCGACGGCCCCGAACCGCTGATCACCGGCGAGTACCGGCTGGGCGACGTCCGGCACATCACGGCGGACTCGTCGCGGCTGCGGGCGGAGCTGGGCTGGAAGCCGGAGGTGTCCTTCGAGGAGGGGATGCGGGAGTTCGCGCGGGACCGGTGAGGCGTTACGGCACGGTTACTGCTCTTGCCACTGCCGAGGAGTTCCACTCCGGCTGTCGCCCGCCGCGAAGAACAGCCGGCCGGGGATCCGTACGGACCGGGGTGACTCCCGTCGGCGTCCACAGCCTGTGGACGGGCGGTCAGGGCCATCACCCGGTCAGCAGCAACTGAATCAACCGCCCCGAAGACCGCAGGAATTAACCGAACTCCCGTACAACTCTCGCCTTTCTTCGACGGTCTCCTCATAGCGCCACCTGGCGCCCGGGATCCGCCCCGACCGTGGGAGACACTTTGCGCAAGCGCACCTGCCTGCTGACCGCCACGCTGCTCGCCTCCGGCCTGACCCCGGTGGCCCTGGCCGCCCCCGCCTCGGCCGCCCCTTCGGGGCTCCAGGGCGACTTCAACGGGGACGGCTACCGGGACGTGGCCGTCGCCGCCTCGTTCGCCACGGTGGGCGGCAAGGCCGAAGCCGGCCAGGTCGCCGTCGTCTACGGCACGGCGAGCGGGCTGAACCCGGCCAAGCACCAGCTGATCAGCCAGAACACCGCCGGCATTCCCGGCGACGCGGAGAAGGGCGACCAGTTCGGCGAGCAGATCGCCACCGCCGACCTCAACCGCGACGGCTACAGCGATCTCGTCGTCGGGGCACAGCACGAGAATGCCGGCAGCGCCCAGGAAGCCGGCACGGTCGTCATCGTCTGGGGCTCCAGGAGCGGCCTGTCCGGCGGTACGACGGTGAAGAACCCGCAGACGCTGTACGGCAGTTACTTCGGGCTGAGCATCGCGGCGGCCGACTTCACCGGCGACGGCAAACCCGACCTGGCGATCTCCGCGCAGAGCGACACGCAGAACCCCAGCAGCTGGCGGGTCCGGCTGATCCGGGGCCCGTTCGCCAAGTCCGGCTCGACGGGCCGGGTCTCCTCCTACTCCCCCGGCATCGACAGGCCGGACCTCACCGCCGGCCGGGTGAGCGGCGACACCAAGGCCGACCTGGTGGTCACCGGGCAGAAGCCCAACAGCGACCATCTCGCCACGGCCGTCTACTACAAGGGCACCGCCGACGGCATCAGCAAGACGGCGAGCCTGCGCACCGCCGAGACGGCCGCGATCGGCGACCTGAACAAGGACGGCTTCGGCGACATCGTCCTCGGCAACCCGGAGGACCCGGCCACCGACCCCTCGGCCTCCACCGGCGGCAAGATCCACGTCATCTACGGCACCTCGTCCGGCCCGAGCGCCACCCGCCGGATCTCGCTCACGCAGAACACCTCGGGCGTCCCGGACTCCTCGGAAGAGGTCGACCGCTTCGGCCAGGCGCTGGCGATCGGCGACTTCGACAAGGACGGCTACGGGGACCTGGCGGTCGGCGCGCCGGGCGAGACCTTCGGGGACGACTCCGACTACCGCTCCTCCGCCGGAGCGATCACCCTGCTCCGGGGCTCGGCCTCCGGCCTCAGCACAACCCGCCCCGTGTTCCTCACGCAGGACAGCCCCGGTGTGCCGGGCACGCTGGAGGCGGGCGACAACTTCGGCGACACCCTCCTCGCCTCCGACGTGAACCGTGACGGCCACGCCGACCTGACGGCCGCCGCCGTCGGCGAGAACGACCCCGAGGGCGCGGTCTGGTTCCTGCCCGGTGCCTCGTCCACGCTCTACTCGACGACCGCGTCCACCACCTTCGGTCCGACCGCGCTGGACCTGCCGGCCCGTAAGTACACCGACTTCGGGGCCGAGCTCGCGGGCTAGGAGACGTCTACGCCTCCGCCGCCGGCAGGGTCACCTCGAAGCGGCAGCCGCCCGGGATGTTGCGGACGGTCGTGCTGCCCTGGTGCGCCTCGACGATGCCCCGGACGATCGCCAGGCCGAGCCCCGCACCCGCCGGCGGCGTGCGCGCGTCCGTGCCGCGCCAGCCGGTGTCGAAGACGCGCGGCAGGTCCTCCTCGGGGATGCCGCCGCAGCCGTCCGTCACCGACAGCACCACGCCGTCGGGGGCCCGCTCGGCGGCGATCGCGACCGTGCCGTCGGCGGGGGTGCGGCGGATGGCGTTCACCAGCAGGTTGGCGAGGACCCGGCTCATCTCCTTGCCGTCGACCTCCACCGGCAGCGGCTCCACCCGGTCGCCCACGAGCCGTACCCCGTGCTCGCGGGCGAGCGGCCCGACCCCCGCGAGGGCGTCGCCGACCAGGTCGTACAGCGAGATCCGGGCCGGGCTCAGGGGCAGCGTGCCGGCGTGGATGCGGGAGAGTTCGAAGAGGTCGCCGACCATGTCGTTGAGGCGTTCCACCTCGGTGCGGATCTGCTTGAGGTAGCGGTCGGGGTCAGCGGCCACCCCGTCCTCAAGGGCCTCCGACATGGCGCGCAGCCCGGCGAGCGGGGTGCGCAGATCGTGCGAGATCCACGCGACCAGTTCCCGCCGGGAGGTCTCCAGCGCCCGCTCGCGTTCCCGGGACGCGGCGAGCCGGGCGCTGGTGGCGGCCAACTCACGGCTGAGCGCGTCCAGTTCCGCGGTGGCGGGGGCCTCGGGCGCGGCGAAGGCACCGCCGTCACCGAAGTCCCGTGCCGCGTCGGCGAGTTCACGGCTGCGGGCGACGACCCAGCGGCCCAGCAGCAGCGCGGTGACCAGGGAGACCACGGCCGCCATGGCCACGACCGTGGTGACGACCCGCAGGTCGTGCGAGGACAGGAACATCGCCTGGGCCACGGCCATGGTCCCGGCGAGCATGGCGACCACGCCGACGGCCGCCACCACGGCCAGCGAGGCGGTGAGGGAGCGCCGGCGGATCAGCCGCAGCACGGCCGCTCCGACGAGGCCGGTGGCGGCGGCGCCGAGGAAGGCGTAGAGGGCGATGAGCAGGGTGTCGCGCATGTCAGTCGCCCTCCGTCCCGGTACCGGTGGGATCGAAGCGGTACCCCACACCCCACACCGTCCGGATGAGGCGGGGGCGGGCGGGGTCGTCCTCGACCTTGCCGCGCAGGCGGCGCACATGGACCGTGACGGTCGACAGGTCGCCGAAGTCCCAGCCCCACACCTCCCGCATCAGCTCCTCCCGGCCGAACGCCCGCCCCGGATGCCGCAGGAAGAAGGCGAGCAGGTCGAACTCCCTGAGGGTGAGGGCCAGGTCGGTGCCGTTCTTGGTGGCGCGGCGGGCGGCCGGGTCCACGGTCAGACCGGCCGCGCCCAGCGGGCCGCGCGGCACGGCGGGCCGGGCGCGGCGCAGCACCGACTCCACCCGCAGCACCAGCTCGCGCGGGCTGAACGGCTTGGTCACGTAGTCGTCTGCGCCGACCTCCAGGCCGAGGATGCGGTCCTCCTCGTCACCGCGCGCGGTGAGCATGACGACCGGCACCGGGCCGTGCTCGCGCAGCCGCCGGCACACCTCCAGGCCGTCCATCCCGGGCAGCATCAGGTCCAGCACCACCAGGTCCGGCCGGTGCGCGGCGGCGCGGGCGAGGGCGTCCGGGCCGTCGGCGGCCCGGTCCACGGCATATCCGGCCCGGTCCAGGTAACCCGCGACGACCTCGGCGACGGTCGGATCGTCGTCCACGACGAGGATCCGGCCCAGGGCGCCGGGGTGCGGCCCGGCCTCGGGTGATGCGTACGGCTGCTGCATGTCTCCACCCTGGCACCGAGCCGCCCGGGAGGCTCGGCCGCGGCTCCGACGTCCGCGTTTCGTAAGGAGGCGATGACCGCTTTGCCCCGGTTCGGCTTCGTAGGGTGAACGCCGTGACGAGCACCTCCCCTCCCCCTCCCGACGTGGATGTCGTGCTGCCCTGCCTGGACGAGGCCGAGGCACTGCCCTGGGTCCTCGCGCGCGTCCCGGCCGGCTGGCGCGCCCTCGTCGTCGACAACGGCTCCACCGACGGCTCCGCCGACCTCGCCCGTGGCCTCGGCGCGACCGTCGTGCGCGAGGAGCGGCGCGGCTTCGGCGCCGCCTGCCACGCCGGGCTGCTGGCCGCCACCGCCGACGTGGTGTGCTTCTGCGACTGCGACGCCTCCCTCGACCCCGCGCACCTGGTCCCGTTCGTCCGCGAGGTCCGGGCCGGCGAGGCCGACCTGGTGCTCGGCCGGCGCGTCCCGCGGACCCGGGGCGCCTGGCCGGCCCACGCCCGCGCCGGCAACCTCGCCCTCTCCCAGCTCCTGCGCCGCCGCACCGGCCTGCGCCTGCACGACCTCGGCCCCCTGCGCGCGGCCCGCCGCGAGCAGCTTCTCGCCCTGGGCCTCACCGACCGCCGCAGCGGCTATCCCCTGCAGATGGTGGTCCGCGCGGCCGACGCGGGCTGGCGCATCACGGAACACGACGTCCCGTACCTCCCGCGCACCGGCGCCTCGAAGGTCACGGGCACCTGGCGCGGGACGTGGCAGGCGGTACGGGACATGAGCCGAGTCCTCAAGGAGTAGCCGGAAGTCCTTTGGCCGCGGGCCGGTGGGGCTGGTCGCTCCCCCAGGTTCTCGGCTTCGCTCGAACAGGGGGCACCCCCACCGCGGCGGAGCCGCATATCGACACAGCCCTGCGCCCCTAAGGAGTTGCGGTGCCGTCGGCCGCGCAGGCGCCGCAAGTGAAACCGAACCCCGCCCAGCCCCCACTCCGGTCACCAGCCAAGGAAGGCCCACATGACCACCCTCCTCGTCATCGCCAAGGAGCCCCTGCCCGGGCGGGTCAAGACGCGGCTTACTCCGCCCTTCACGCCCGAGCAGGCCGCAACCCTCGCCGAAGCCTCACTGGCCGACACCCTGCAGGCCGTGGCCGAAACCCCGGCCACGCGCAGAGTCCTCGTGCTGGACGGCCGGCCAGGCCCCTGGCTACCCCCTGGCTTCGACGTCGTCCCCCAGTGCACCGGCGGACTCGACACCCGCCTCGCCGACGCCTTCGCCCGCTGCGCCGGCCCGGCCCTGCTGATCGGCATGGACACCCCCCAGGTCACCCCGGACCTGCTCACCGTGGACTTCGCGGGCTGCGACGCGTACTTCGGCCCGGCCGAGGACGGCGGGTTCTGGGCGCTGGGCCTGGCCCGCCCGGAGCCCGCGCTGCTGCGCGGCGTACCGATGTCCACGCCGGAGACCGGGGCCGTGCAGCGGGAGCGGCTGGTCGCGGCCGGGCTACGGGTGCGGGACCTGCCCCGGCTGCGGGACGTCGACACCGCCGCCGACGCCCGCGCCGTCGCCGCCCTCGCCCCGCACGGCGCCTTCGCCGCCCGGCTGACGGACTGCACGACGGCCGGTACACGATGACGCCCGCACCCGGCCAGACGGCAGCTCCACGCATCCGAGCCGCCGCAACCGCCACAACCGCAACCGCCGCAGCCGCCGCAGCCGCCGACGGTGAATCCGCCCCACAGGGGCCACCCACGCCCGACGATGAAAGTGTCACGGGTGGTGCGGGTGGGAACACGATCGCCGACGGCGCGGCCGAGGTGGTGTCGGCCAACGCCCCGCAGGGCCCCGCCTGGGCCGCCTCCGACCCCTACGCCACCGCCCTGCGCACCGGCCGCGGCCCGCTGTACCTGCGCCGCACCGACGGCTGGCTGCTGCCGCTGGAGGTGGAGCGCTGGTGCGCCGACGCGGACACGGTGGACCGGGCGGTGCTGGACCGCTGCGAGGGCGCCGTCCTGGACGTCGGCTGCGGCCCGGGCCGGCTGGTGGCCGAGTTGGCCGCCCGGGGCCGTACCGTCCTCGGCGTCGACGTCAGCGAGGCGGCCGTCACCCGCACCATCACGGTCGGCGGCCAGGCCCTGCGCCGCTCGGTGTTCGACCCGCTGCCCGGCGAGGGCCGCTGGGGCACGGTCCTGCTCATGGACGGCAACATCGGTATCGGTGGCGACCCGCGCGCCCTGCTGCACCGGATGGCCCAACTCCTCATCCCTGGCGGTCTGTTGATCGCCGAGACCGCCCCACTGGACCTCGATGAGCGCACCCGGGTGCAGGTCGTCGACGTCACCCACGGGCGGGCCGTGATGGGCGACCCGTTCCCGTGGGCGCGGATCGGCACCCCGGCCCTGCTCCGGCTCGCGGACCGGGCCACCAGGTGGCGCACGGAGGCTCAGTGGACGGCGGGCGAGCGCCGCTTCGTATCCCTGCGCACGCGCATCGCCAGCAGCAGCGCCGAGCCGCCGAAGAGGACGGCGCTGATCAGCAGCCAGCGACCGAGGAAGACGTTCGCGGACTGACCGGCGGCCAGGCGGTAACGCCGGTCCACCAGGTCGAGGATCAGCGGGAACCACACGAGCAGCAGCAGCCCTGACAGCGCGGCCGGCACCCGCACGTACATCACCCACCCCCGCCGCCCGACCGCGTCGAGACCGTGCACGACCACCCGGTCCGCCATGGAGTACAGCGGCACCAGAACGAGGTCGTGCAGCAGGGCTGCCCCCACGACCCACAGCGCCACCCCGTACCAGTCACCGGCGAGCAGCCGTACACCGGCGTACACGGCGAGCGCGAACGAGCAGCAGAGCAGCAGGATCTGCAGGGGACTGCCCGCAGGCAGGGGGCGCATCACAGACAGGCGGCGCATCACAGGTCTCCGAAGTTCAGCCGGGCCACCCACTTGGTGTTGAGCACTCCGGGTGCGGCGGGCACGATGACGCGCGCCGGGTGGCCGTGGTCGGGGGACAGTTCCTCGCCGTTGACGTACAGGGCGAGCAGGGAACGCGGGTCGGCCACCTGGTTGGCGCGCAGGGCCGCGCGGCGGAAGGCGCCGTGCCGCTGCAGGGACTCCACGAACACGTCCGGCGGGTAGCCGTCGTACCCGACGAGCGCCGCGAGGTCCCGCAGCCGCACCCCGCGCCACCACTGGTCGGCGGTGGACCAGCCCTCCACGCAGGCGATCGGCAACGATGAGCTGTGCAGGGGCAGTTGCAGCAGTTGGGCGCGGCTGAGGCGCACGGTTCCGGTGCGGCCGGTGACGACGAGCCGCCAGGCCTCCGCGCTGGTCTCCGCGGCGTCGATCCCGGCGTACGCGGCCGTCTTGTTGATCTGGAAGCCGTTCGGGCCGCCGGCCGGGTCGGCCCCGCCGTGCGGCGCGAGCAGGGCCGTACGCCGGAAGGGTCCGCCAAGGCTCTGCCCCACCGTGGTCAGGAACAGCAGCAGCGAGCCGCCGCCGACCAGCCACAGCGCCCCGCGCCGGGACATGGTGGGCGGGTCGGGGTCCGGCGCGACCAGGTCGTCCGCGTCCTTCTCGTCCCCCTCCCGCAGCCGCCGCCGCACGGTCCGCACCGCGGCCGGCGACTTCAGCACCGCGTGCGCCACGAACGCGGCGAAGAACACCCACGCCCCGTAGAAGTGCAGCGGATAGAAGGAGCCGGGGAAGACGTAGTCCAGCTGGACGTTGAGCACCCCGGTCGTGAACTCGAACAGCCCGCCGCCGACCAGCAGCAGCAGCGAGATCCGCTCCAGCGCGTGCGCCACGGAGCGGGCCGGCGGCAGCGTGAACAGCTTCGGCACCACCGACCACAGCTTGGCCAGCAGGACCGGGATCAGGGTGATGCCGAGGATGACGTGGAGGCCCTGGGTGAACCGGTACAGCCACACCGGGCCGGTCGGCCACGCGAAGAGGTAGAAGCCGAGGATCCCCTTGTCCGGGGTCGTGTCGTTCACCGGGTGCAGGTCCGGGTTGTAGGCCGCGTACGACACCAGGCCGGTCACGAACAGCACGGTGATGCCGACGAGCAGCACGAGACCGAGCACCGAGGTGAACCAGCGGCCGCGCAGGGGGCTGCGCCAGAAACCGGGGGAGGTGGGAAGTCGGGGAAGGTCGCGCATGCCCCGACCGTAAGCCGCTAAACGCCCGGGAAAGGGGGCGCGACCCATGACGAAACGCTGACGTCCGGCCTGTACGACGACCCGTGCGGGGCCGTGCGGCCTAACGTGCCGACGTGACCCGCTCCCTCCGCCGTGATCTGTACGCCGCCGGGGCCGCCGCCCTGCTCGTGACGGCGGCCGTCCTGGTCGGCCGCCACCTCCAGGACACCTACCGGATCCTCTTCGTGCACTGGCCGCCCGTACTGGCCGAGTGGGACCCGCACGTGGGCCCGGGCACCCCGGCCGCCGTCGTCCTCGCGGCGGCCGGCGTGGCGTACGGCCCTGCCCTGGCCGCCCGGCTGCCGTGGCGCGCCCTGCTGGTGACGGCCTGGGGGTCGGCCATGGCCTGGATCCTCTCCCTCGCCCTGGTCGACGGCTGGCAGCAGGGCGTCGCGGTCCGCCTCACCACCCGCGAGGAGTACCTCCGGGTCATCGGCCGCTTCCACGACATCCCGGCCACCCTGCGGGACTTCACCCACCACATCGTCAGCGGGACCCCCGCCCCCTGGCCGGCCCATGTCGCCGGTCACCCGCCGGGCGCGACGCTCACCTTCGTCCTCCTCGACCGGATCGGGCTGCGGGGCGGCGGCTGGGCCGGGATGTGGTGCGTGACGGTCGGAGCGACGGCCTGTGTGGCGGTCCTGGTCGCCGTCCGCGCCCTGGCGGACGAGACCCTGGCCCGACGCGCGGCCCCCTTCCTGGTCCTGGCCCCGGCGGCGGTCTGGCTGGGTACCTCCGCCGACGCCTACTTCGCGGCGGTGGCCGCCTGGTCCGTGGCCCTGCTCGCCCTCGCGGTCACACGACGCACCCTGCCCTGGGCGGCCGCCTCCGGCCTGCTCCTCGGCCTGACCTGCTACCTGTCGTACGGCCTCACGCTCTTCGCCCTCGTCGCGGCGGCGGTGCTGCTGCTGGGCCGGGACGGGGTACGCGAGCGCCCGGCGCTCCTCCTGGCCTACCTCGCCGGACTCGCCGTCGTCCCGCTGGCGTTCACGCTCGCGGGCTTCAACTGGTGGACGGCGTACCACCTGTTGGTGACCCGCTACTACCAGGGCGTCGGCGGCAAACGCCCCTACGGCTACTGGGTGTGGGCCAACCTGGCCTGCACGGTCCTGATCACGGGCCTGGCGACGGCGGCGGGCCTGCGCCGCACGGCCACGGCCCTCACCCACCGCACCGACCACGCCGCCGTCCGCCTGGCGGTCCTCGTCTCCGCCGCCCTCCTCGCGCTCCTCGTCGCCGACCTGTCCGGGATGAGCAAGGCCGAGACCGAGCGCATCTGGCTGCCGTTCGCGATGTGGCTGCTGCCGGCGTGCGCGTACCTGCCCCGCCCCCGGGCCTGGCTCACCGCACAGGCGGTGCTCGCGCTGCTCCTCAATCACCTGCTGCTGACGGGGTGGTGAGCGGGCGGTGAGCGGCTTTCGTCCACAGGGTTGTGGGCGAACCGGAAGAGAAGAGCCTCCCTTCGCGTCCGCTCATGACGAGATCACGCCACTTCCACCCATACCGCGTTGCGTGTGCAATGCGCGATGCGAGAGGGTGTTCGATGAGCGCACAACGCACATACGGGGGTGGGTGCATGAAGTTCGACATGGGGTCGACGACCCTGTCGGAACTCGGCAAGAGCACGGGCGGCTCCATCGAGGACCTGGGCACGCTGATCAAGTTGCTCATCCAGGCGTCGGAGCCGCTGGAAGGCAAGTTCAACGGGGCGGGCAAGGCCGCGTTCGACCGGTTCAAGGCGCACGCGGACCAGATCACGAACGATCTGAACGGTTCGCTCGACGCGATCCTGGGCGGCCAGTCCGGTATGGACACCGCGTTCGGCTCCGGTGATGTGGAGATGCAGGACAACTCCCACCAGAACATGGGCGCGGCCAACTTCACCGCCGCCCGGTTCGGCGCGCGCTGACGGTCAGTCGCCGAAACGTTCACCTTCACGTGCACCGCCACCGTTCTTTCGAGTTCCGACCTTTCGAGCCTCCGAGGGGGATCTGACTGTGGGCCAGAACCAGGACCGCCGTTCGTACGACACCGACGCCTCGGCCGAGGTGCAGATGAGCCTGGCGGCCGTGATCGCCCAGCTGGAGAGTGTGCTGTCCGACCGCGACCGGGCTGTGAAGGCCGCGATGGCCGACTTCCAGGCCGACGGGGTCTCGGACGAGTACCACGGCAAGGAGGTCCGCTGGCACAAGGCCGCGCACGAGGTGCGCACCATCATCCATCTGGTGCGCACCACGCTGGAGCAGAACGACTCCACCGCCCAGTCCACGCTGGCCAAGGCCCGGGCCGCGGTCGCGAACATCGGCTGACGGACGACGGGGAACCGGCCACCTGAGCCAGGGGCGCGGGAGTTACGGAGGATGAGGGGACTGTCGTGACGGGGTGGGACATCGACCCGGCCGGGGTGTACAGCGTGCTGTCCAAGACGGGAACCGCGGCGAAGAACCTGTCGGACGCGCACAGCGCCATGCAGGACAACCTTCGGGAGGCCGCCGACGCGGCGGGCACCCTCACCAGTCAGTACGGGCCTTACACCAGCACCGCGGGGGAGGTCGGTTCGGCACTGGCCCAATTCCTGCAGCACTGGAGCCCTGACCTGCTCTACATCGCCAAGCGCGCCTCGAGGTCGATGCACGGGGCGGACCAGGCCACCGGCGAGTACGTGAAAGGCGATCTGGAACAGGCGGCGAACGCCCAGCACACGGCGGCCCAGGAGCCGAAGATCGACATGCCGGGCAAGGGCGGAACCGGGCACCGCACTCAGGGCGGTTCGTCGTGACCGAGAAGCTGATCAACCCCTCCGGCATACCGCACTTCATCGGCGACCTGGCCACACTCGACACCGATGTGATGCTGCTGACCGCGGACGCGGGTCAGTTCCGCGCGTCGGGCTCGGACGTGCACACCACCTTCCAGGGCCTGTCCGCGTTCTACAGCGCGCCCGAGGCGGAAGACCTGTTCGCCACCACGCTGCCGGTACAGACGAAGTCGGACGCGTTCGCCGACGACCTGGAGAAGGTCGCCTCCGCTCTGTCGGACTACAGCACCGAAGTCCAGCCTCTGGTGAAGAAGCTGGACGCGCTCAAGGCGGACGCCACCGCGTTCGTGAACTCGGTGCAGGGCGACGACGACTGGCACAAGGACGAGGACAAGCGCAACCACAACAACGCCCTGTGGTACGACGTCAACCACACTGTCGCCGCCTTCATGGCCGCCGAACGCACCGCCTATGGCAAGATCATGGCCCTGATCGGCGGCACCCCGCTGACCGCCGACGACGGCTCGCACGGCGAGAACATGTACGGCTACACGGCCGAGGACCTCGACCACGCGCCCGAAACCCCGTGGGGCGCCCCGGCCGAGCGCGAGTACGAGGGCCTGGCCTGGCTGGTCCACCAGGGCAAGCAGGTGTGGCACGGCGTCTGGGACGATGGCGTGATCGGCACCATCAAGGGCATCGGCACGCTGTTCGGCAAGGACGGCTGGGGCGAGGCCGGCGAGGCGTGGAAGAGCCTCGCCAAAGTCGCCACCGCCTCCTCCCTCACCACCGCCACCCTCGGCACCTGGTGGCTGACCCCCGACGACCGGCTCCCCTCCTGGCTGCGCGACTCCCGCACCGCCTACAAACAGTCCGTGAAGGGGATGGTCGCCTACGACCAGTGGAAGACCAACCCCGCCCGCGCGGCCGGCGCCGCCGGCTTCAACATCCTGACCGCCCTCGGCACCGACGGAGCCGGCGCCGCGGCCTCCGACGCAGGCAGGGCCGGAGCCGCCGCCCGCGCCCTGTCGACCGTGGGCAAGGCCGGCCGGGCCCTCGACCCCGTGACGTATGCCGGCAAGGCAGGCAAGTTCGCCTTCGTCAGGGTCGGCGACACGTTCACCACCCTCAAGAACCTCCACACCGGCGCAACAGCCGACCTGCTCAAGCAGGCAGACGCACTCCGGTCGCCCAAGATCCCGCACGACGCCGTTCCGTACGTTGACGCCAAGGGCAACCTCGTCTACATGGTCAAGGGCGGCCACATCTTCGACGCCGAGGGCAGGCTCCGCCAGCACGCGGACGAAGCCGCACACGAACCCAGTGCCAATGACCGCGCCCGGCTCCACACGCCATCGCCCCACACCGAAGCCCCCGCACGACAGCCCGAACCCGTTGGCGCTCATTCGGTGACGCGCTCGGCTGCCGATACAACGAAGCAGGAACGATCCCTCACCTCGGAGGCCGCACCGGAGCACACGCCGATGCGGGGACAGGAACCAAGCACGGTCGACTCGACGTCACGCGCTGAACATGCAGGTACTGCCGCCCAGACCGAGTCGCGCTCCGCTGGCCATTCGAGCAGCGGCACAGGCGCAGGGCACGCTAACGCTGGCGACGTTTCTCCGACTCGTCCAGCCTCCACTGCAACCGTCGAGGGTCCATCGTCGGGTTCTGGTTCGTCAGGCACGTCGGCAGGATCGTGGCATGGCGAGAGGCCACATGGACCTGCCCATGGTCTCAGGGATGCCAGTCCCTCCCATGGAAGCCTCCCTGAAGAGAAGACCGGACCGTCGGCTCAAGACGAAGCTGATCACCACGGTGGCGAGGAGCGTCAGTCCGGCGACGAGGACCCCCCGAATGAGTCGACAGGCCACGAGAGCGGCGAGGGCACATCATCTGCTACAGCTGCGGCTTCAGCGGACCCCTACGCTGGACACAACGCGGACCTGACCAGGCCAGCGCTGCTTCCGGCGGACGGTCCACTCACTCTGGACGCTGTGCGGAAGGCTCATCATCCCCGTACTCGCTGGGTGAACGGGGAGGAGTTCCACCGCCAGATGTACGGTGGCGGCGCAGAGCGTCACTATCCGGTTGCCACGAACCAACACCCCAAGTACCCCGTCACAGCCAAGGGTGGGCGCAAGGTCGACGTGCCGGTGGACATGCCCGATGGACGCACTCTTGCCGTTGAGGTGAAGACGTACAGGGAGTACCGGACGATCACCTTGCACGATGGGTCCAAGCAAGCCGTGAAGGGTGAAGTTCCGTTGAGTAAGCACATCAAGGAACAGATCCACAAAGACATCGCGCTGCGCCGCAGGGACCCACGATATGATCCACGTTGGTCGTTCACTCATGCGGGCCCCTCGAAAGAGCTGCGGGACTACCTCATAGAGGCAAAAATAATCTTCCTCGAGTACGGCCCAACGCCTAAGAAGTAGCTGTTCACAGGCCGACTTGAAAGGCTAATCCGAATGCAGAACAAGACACCAAATGAGTTGGCTGCTGCGGCTGAGGGCTGGGCGGAAGGTGCGCTCCAGAACGCACGGCATCTTGCTTCGATGCTGAGTGTCCCGAGTG
Source organism: Streptomyces sp. NPDC001450 (assembly GCF_053597295.1). Classification (NCBI taxonomy): domain Bacteria; kingdom Bacillati; phylum Actinomycetota; class Actinomycetes; order Kitasatosporales; family Streptomycetaceae; genus Streptomyces; species Streptomyces sp. NPDC001450. The sequence goes on along the minus strand of NZ_JBSFHY010000036.1, from coordinate 26,655 downwards.
ACCAGTTTGACGCGGACCCGTTGGCAATTCTTCCTGCTCTGGAGAATTATGTCTCGCGACTCCCGCTCGATGAATTCGAGCAGTCAGACTGGATCACGCTGCACACCGATCTCACCTCATTCCTCGGTGACGTACTCGTTCGTCGACGTGGTGGGACCTGGATCAAAGTGGTAGACGCGAGTTCTCCTGCAGGATTCCGTTACCTCATCGAGGCTGAGGGCCTCGACGGAGATATGCATCGCGTCGAGCCCTATGACGTGGTGATGGAAGAGTTCCAGAACCTGCCTATCGAGATCACACGCATGATCGCCAATGCGGAGGTTATGCTGCACGTTACCCCAGACGTGGGCTGACCATCCTCTTGAACAAACAGCGAGCGGATCCCCTAATGAATGCCGCTCAGCGAATCGACATCGATGATCCGGAAGTGGACATAGATGATACGCAGCGCCTGCCCTACCGGGCAAGGCGATTTACCGGCGAGGTGACGGAGCACCTCGCCGGTAGCCTTGTGAGTTTGGATGTCTACGTCGACGGGCTTCAGGACGTCCGTTCGCACGAGTGGTACAAAGATGGAACCCTCCGATCAGAGGGAACCGTGCGTAATGGCGTGCCCCGCGGGAGTTCAAAGAGTGGCATCCGAATGGAGTGTTGGCATCGCGGAAAGTTTTCGACGATGACGGCCTCACGCTCCGCGAAGAACACGAGTGGGACGAGCACGGCCGGCCGACAAGGAGTTGGCGGCTGGGAGACACCCATGATGTCGAACAGTGAACGTGAGTAGTCCAGATCTCCAAGAATGGGTTGATGGGGACGCCGGACCATCGTAGAAGTAGCGGACATGCTCGGGGTGCCCCCTGAGATCTACACCCGTTACCTATGAGTCTCATTCCAGCCCTGCAGGACTGGGTCTCACGCGCCTCACTCAACGAATTAGAGCAGGCCGACTGGATCACGCTGCACGCGGACTTGGTGTGCTACATCGCCGACTTCCTCATCCAGAAGTACGACGCACAGTGGGTTGTCGAAGACGACTCATCAGCACCCCGTGGATACCGCTATGTCATCAAAGCAACCGGGTTCGATGGACAGACCCGTCGGATAGATCCTCTCGAGCTCGCGAGGACGGAATTTACCGATCTCCCGATCGAGATCGTCCGCATGCTGGCTACAGCGGAACTCAACCTGGGCCTTACCTCGCAGGCTGGCGAGGGTGGGTGAGACTTTTTCCACCTGATTATGACGGTGTCTTGATTGACTGTGACGCGTTCGTCCGGCATGGGCATAGTTGAGCGGCTGGTGCCGGACGGGCTGTGGGAGATCTTCCAGGATGTGGTGCCGGAGCCACCGGTACGCGCCCAGGGTCGGGGTCGGCGGCGACGTGATGACCGCGCGATAGCTGGCGGCAACCGCCACCGGTCTTCAGTGCCTCCTGGCAAACGGTCCAGCGGCGCTTCTCAGATTGGTACCAGGGCCGGGTGTGGGCCAAGCTGCATCGCGTGGTGCTGGACCGGCTCGACGGAGTGGCGAGTTGGACTGGTCGCGGTGCGCCATCAACGGCCGCACAGGTGATGCCGACTTGGGCTTTCGGGGCTACGTAGCATGGCCCGTCGCCGCTTCCCCGAGGCTTCTGCGCGTTTGCGCGCGGCCTGGAGGAGCTCAGATCATGAAGCACACCCCGACATCAGCATCGCCGTCTGGCGCAAGCCGAGCTACAGCGACGGGGGAGCCAACAACTGCGTCGAGGCCGCCGGTGGCTGCGCTGGCCTTGTGTCGGCCGGGGACAGCGAGGTCCCGGACGGCCGCTGCTCGTGTTCGGTGCGTCCCCGGTGGGCGGTGTTCTTGGCGGAGGCCAGGAATGGATTGCCGGTTGATGGGTGATGACGTGCTTCACCCACCCTCAGAACCTCAAAAAGGTTCCGCTGCCTGGAGGATGCGGGGCGGCAGATAGGGAGACGTGACCCTGATCGTCCAGCCCCGGCGGCGGGCGTGGCAGGTCAAAGCCAGGATGTCGAGGTTGATCGCGGCGTCGGGGTTGGTGGCGCGGTCGGCGATCTGATGGTGGTCGCGGTGTGCTTCGAGCGCGTCGAGGAGGGCCAGATTGAAGCTCTCCTCGTCACCTTCCACCAGTTGGGAGAAAAGCACCGCCGGCGGCGGCAGGAAGGTCTGGTTCTTCGCCTTCTCGCAGTCGCGCAGGGCGCGGCTGGTAGCTGGTTCGGGATCCTCGCCACGTAGGTAGTCGTGCAGGGCCTGACGGTACGAGGCGAAGATGGACCTGTCTTGTACGACCCGTGCCGGGCCGGCGAGAATCAGCGGCGCCAGGTCTTGGCGTCGGCCTGTGATCAGGGCGAGATTCACCGCTGTGTGCCAGGTACTGGGCCCAGCATCCTCGTCGTGGTCTGCGAGGAACATGACCGTCGTGCCGTCGATGGTCACTTCGACGTCGGTGCCGGGTTCGGCCAGTGTCGTACGGAAGAGTGCGGCGCCCAACTGCGCGGCGAGGTGCAGGTTTGCGAACTGGAGGTCGGTGGCGTCGGTGGAGTGCGCGGCGCGGGCCTTGAAGAGGATTTCCTGGTTGGTCATGGCGTGCGCCAGTTCCCAGGCGGCAAGTTGCTCTCCGGGCACCGGAGTGAAGGCTTCTCTGGTGTGCTTGTCGAACAGGGCTTCGTTCTCGGGGATCAGGGGATTCGGGCGTATCGCTCGTTCGAACTCGACGGGGTCGTCAGCAAGTTCGATAAGAGCGTCTTTGCGTCGGTTTCGTCCATACGCCCCCACTCTCGGCCCCGCAGTCTCGAAACCGGTTACCAGGGCGCGCGGCAGGTAGTCGGTGTCGACAGGCAGAGGCCAGCCCTCTCGACGGTAGGCAAGGGCCGTCAATGCGATCGGGAGAAGCGGCAGCAGGTTTCTCGGTGGGGTCCCCTGCGCGGGGAACGAGGTATACGGGACCAGCAGCCGTACCACAGCAGTGCGGAACACCTCCTGCTCCCGGGCGGCCAGGGCACGCAAGGCAAACAGGCCGATGCTGTACGGGCGGTCGAGGAGCCCTTCCGCCGTCTCACTGTCAAAAGACCGGACCCGGGCGATCGCCGCATCGATCGCCGCGAGCTTCTCCTCTCGCGAGGGAGGGTAGTCGGCATCGTCGTCTCCGGTGTCACCGATGACATAGGCCATGAATCCGTTGACAAGCTCGGAGTCGGGGCGGCCGGCCTGAGCCTTCTGCTGTTCCTGGCGGGCGAAGTGGAAGGCTTCGCCGTGCCATTCGGCCTTGTCCGTGAGGACGGCCAGGCAGAAGGCATCGAGCCACTCGGACAGGGAGACGGACTCGGGGCGTCCCTCGGACCGCGGCTCGTAGTCCAGCCCCCAGTTCACGTAGTTGAGGAATACCTGAAAGTGGTTGTGCGGGAAGTAGGCCGCGTATGCAACGGCTCCGGCGGCGGCCTCTGTGGCGTCCTCGAGCACAGCCTTGGCTTCCGGAGTGTGGAGATCAGGAGTCTCGACGGAGAGTGCGCCCAGGTAGTCGAGGAACTCCTCGGCGAGCAGTCCCCAGTCGAAGGCGGTCACCGGACCGGCCTTCGACAGGGACCGGACCTGACGGCCGATCCTGTTGGCGAAGTCGTCACAAGCCGCTGAGACCATAGCCTCGCTGACCTGGTGCCGTTCTATTCGCACTTTCCCGCTCCCCGTAGCCAACATTCGTGATCCAGTCTAAAAGCAGTCGGCATCCAAGATGGAAGCCATCACCTGGGCACTGCCGCTCATCCGGCTAGCGGAAAGCGAACGGCGAACCCTGGTGGCGATCAGCAGTGCAGGCCGACGACGCCCAGCCGAACTCCATTCGCTGCGCAGGCGGAAGACCGAACAGCGTGATCACAGTAGGTATGGCGATACGGCTGACCAGGGAAGAGGCCTCCCACTCACCCGATCAGGCGAAGCAGTCACCACGTCACGCTCCGCACACGTCACTGACACTCGGCCCACAACAGCTTCCCGCCCTTCGACGCGCCCAGCTCCCGCAGCACCGATACCCCGACGGCATTCGCACAGGCCCGTACGAGATGCAGCCCGCGGCCGTTCTCGACGTCATCCGGCGGCAGGGCGGACGGCAGCCCGTTGTCGACGAACCCGGGCGGCACCCTCGGGTCCGTGTCCCATACGGCGAGCCGAAGTCGACCGGGTTCCATCGGCAGTACGCGCAGGGCATAGGGACCCCGGGTGTGGAGATGGGCGTTGGTGAGCAGTTCGGATGCCAACAGCTCGGCAGTAGGAATGAGTTGGGTGAGGCCGTGGGCGGCCAGGACCGTGCGGAGGGTCGCACGGGCGATCCCCGGTGCGCGTGGATCGTGCGGGAGGTGAAGGGTGTAGGCCCAGGACGGGGATACGGTGACCATGGAAGTCTCCGACTGCTGAGAGAAGTTGGGTACGTGCGGTGGGTTGCCCAGTGGCCTGCCACCCCGTCGGACGGTGCGCTTCTGAGCGAGGGCGCCTATGAACGAAGGTAGCGGCAAGTTGTAAGTTGTTAGACCTAGAAGCCTAAATAGCTTTGACGTTCACGCGTGTGGGTGACCCAGGAGACGAACGTTGGCCATGAGAAGCGCTCCCACCGGCCGTCAACTTCGGCTGGGGGCCGAACTACGGAAGTTGCGCGAGCGCGCAGGCCTGACCTCGACCCAGGCCGCGCAACTACTCGGGATCAAGCAGAACCAGGTCAGCAACATGGAGGCCGGCCGCCACGGTGTGAGCCCTGATCGTCTGCGCACCATCGCCTGCCGCTACGACTGCTCGGACAAGGCCCTCGTCGAGGGGCTCGTCGCGATGACACCGGACCGCAAGCGCGGCTGGTGGGAGGAGTACCGAAAGCTGCTCCCCAACGCACTCCTCGACCTGGCCGAGTTGGAGCACCACGCCCAATCATTGCGAGCGGCCAACACAGCCCGCATCCCAGGGCTTCTCCAGACCCACGACTACGCGCGTGAGATCTTCCGCCAGGCGGTCATCGAGCTCTCGCCGCCCGAGATCGAGCACCGGCTCTCGTTCCGCATCAAGCGACAGGCGATCCTCTATCGCGAGGACAACCCCGGCCCGTACGAGGCGATCATCCACGAGGCAGCCCTGCGCATGGAGGTCGGTGGCTCCTCAGTCGCCAGGCAGCAGCTGCAGCACATCCTCGACATTGGCGAACGCGACCACATCACACTGCGATCCATTACCTTCAGCGTCGGCGCCTACCCGGGTTCCGGGCAGTCGATCTACTACGCGCACGGCCCGGTACCGCAGCTGGACACCGTTTACCTCGACCAGTCCCACGGTCCCGCGTTCCTCGACGCCGAAGCCCAGTTGCAGAAGTACCGGACACTCTTCGAGCGGGTCCGGGCCGTCGCCCTCGGCCCCGAGAAGACCCGCGACCTCATCCATGGCGTGATGCGAGAGCTGTGAAAGAACACCTATGAATCCGAGCTGGCAGAAGTCGTCCTACTGCTCCGAGGGCGAGGCTTGCGTCCACGTCGCCGCCACCCCCGAAGTCATCCACATAACCGAAAGCAGCGACCCCACCGGCTCCATACTCACCGCCACCCCCGTCGCCTTCGCCACTCTCCTCGCCGCACTGAAGAACGAACCACACCCCAGCCGCCCCTCGATCGAGGTCACCGTCGGCGATGCGGACACCCTCCACCTCCGCAACACCGATGCCCCAGCCGTCGTCGTCACCACCGACCGCCCCAAGTGGGAAGCCTTCGCACTCGGCGTCCGTGCAGGCGAGTTCGACCATTTCGTGGAGCCCATCGAGTTGGAGGCGTGACCGAGCCCAGAGCCAGGTTCCCCACATGCGTCGCGCTGATCAACGTCGTCTCCCTGTCCTACCCTGGCGTGATGGGTGTGGCGATAGAGGTGCTGATCGTGGACTGGCCACGGGTGGAGGCGGCAGCGCCCGGCGACCGGGAAGAGCTGCTGAGCGAGGCGGCGTTCGGAGAGGCGTACAGCGACGACCTCTTCGAGCATGGCTGGTCGTGGTCCACGCAGCCGGGTGAGGACTGGTACCGCAGGTACGCCTTTCGGAACACGCTCGGTTCGTACAAGCCGCACTTCTGGGCCGGTCACCGCTGGGACCACATGCGCGACTTCGTCGAGCCCCAAATGCGCGAGGTGCTTGACCGGTTCAACGACGTGCTGTTCTGGCACCGTCTGGAGGACACCACCGGGGTCGGTTCGGGAATTCCGGAGCAGTCGTGCACCTGGGACGCGGACCTGTTGCTGTGGTGTCCGCCCGATCACGTGCCGCTGATCGCCGGATGGTGGCGGCAGGCGGCACCCCAAATGGACGGTCTGCACGAGCCGTTCAATCAGTACGCCGCTGCGTCCGACGGATGGATCAACACCTTCGAATCGTTTGCCGACCTTCTCACCGACTGGGGAGAGATCGTCACGGAGGCGGAACGTCGTGGCTGGGGCATCGTCGGCCTGCGCTGCTGACCGTTTCCTCAGTTCACCGTCTACGGCCCCGGCATGCCGTCATGAGTGAGATCCGGCCACTCCACCCCATTCCGCGTTGCGCCTGCAACGCGATATGGGAGAGCATGTTCGACCGTACTCGCGCACTCATGCATCCCTGCAGCCCGGGCAATTACGAGGAATTGAGCCATGTCAGCCCAGGATTACGACAGCCAACTCCTCGAGTCCGTGGCGGTGCGGCGTCGACGGCTGCGTGACGCCGTGCTGTTCGGGGCGCAGCGGCAGCGGCGGACGGTGGACGAGCGGCTGGGGAAGGCGTTCGCGGGTGTCGTCATCGCTGCCGTGGTGTGTGCCGGGTGCGTGGGGTGGTCGTTCGTTTCGCACCGGGTGATCGGGAAGGCGCCGTACGGGACTTCTGTGCCTGCGTCGACGCCGTCCGCTCCGGCCGCCAAGACGCCTCCGAGTGCGGATTCAGGCCGATGATAGGTTCGAACGCGTGATATCCGGGGGGACTGTGAGCCGTACGGCGCTGAGCCGCATAACCCTGGTCGGTGAGCGGCGCCGGGTGGATCTGGTGCTGCCGTCCCGGGAGCCGGTCGGGCTGCTGTTGCCCGAGGTGATGCGGCTTCTCGACGACAGGGTGGGTGAGCGGCCGCAGGCCCGTCATCTCGTGACGGCGGACGGCAGTGTTCTGGAGCCGGACGCGTCGCTGGAGTCGGCGGGGGTGCCTGACGGAGCCGTGCTGCGGCTGGTGCGTGTCGAGGATGCGCCGTCCGCTCCGGTGGTCCACGACGTGAGTGATGAGGCGGCCGGCGATCTGGATGTGCGGGCCTGGCGCTGGGACGCGCGGGCGCGGCGGATCGTGGCAGCCGGTGCGAGTGCGGTGTGGGCGTTGGCCGCCGGGTTCATGACGCGGGAAGGGTTTGCGGCTGAGGCCGCCGGAGTGGCGCTCCTCGTGAGCGCGGCCGTGGCTGCGGTGGCCGGTGCGCTGTTGGGTCGGGCAGGGCGCAAGGGGCTTGCCGCCGCTCTGGTCGTCGTCGGCGCCGTCGTGGGTGTGCAGGGCGTGTGGTCGCTCGCCGGTGCCCAAGGGTGTTCGGGGACCGTGCGGTTGGCCGGTGTGCTCGCCGTTGTCGTGGCGGCGTTGGTGCTGCTCGGCTGGTTCTCGCCGTTCGGGCGGGGTGCCATGGTCGGTGCCGGGGCGCTCGCCGGGGCCGGGGCCTGCTGGGAGGTCGCGCTCGCCCTCCAGTCCGGCGGGGCGAGCGCCGCCAGGTCCGCGCGCGCCGGGGCACTGCTCGCGGTGGTGTCCGTGGTGGCGCTGGGGGTACTGCCCCGGCTGGCCTTGGCGGCGTCGGGGCTGTCCGGGTTGGACGACCGGCGCTCGGCCGGGGCGTCGGTCAGTCGTTACCAGGTGGCGACCGCGTTGGCCGCCACGCATCGGGGACTGGCGCTGGCGACGGTCGTCACCGCGGCCTCCGGTGCCGTCGCCGGGGTGCTGGCAGTGCGCGCGGTGACGGTGTGGACCGTACTGCTGGCGGCGGCCGTCACGCTCGTCCTCGCCTTGCGAGCGCGTGCCTACCCGCTGGTCGGGCAGGTCGTCGCACTCCTCGCGGCCTCCATGGCGGTGGCACTGCGGCTGGCCTGGTTGTGGCTGGAGCACTCCGGGGCCACTGCTCCGCTCGCCGTGCTGGTGGTGCTGGCCGTGGTGCCGTTGGGTGTGCTGGCCGTGCAGCCCGCCGAGCATGTGCGGGTACGACTGCGCAGGGCCGGCGACGTACTGGAGTCGGTCGGTGTGATCGCTCTGTTCCCGCTGGTGCTCGGGGTGTTCGGCGTGTACGGGCGGCTGCTCGGCACCTTCGCGTGAGGTGGCGGTGATGACGACTTCCGGGCGGTGGCAGGACGACGTCCTGCGCGAGCTGACCGCTGACTCGGTCGAGGTCGAGGGCGCGGCCAAGAGGAGTTCCTCGGCGGACGGTCGTCCTCCCTTGCCGGTGCGCGACCCGGACGAGGAGCGTCCCCGTCCAGGGCAACCCGAGCCCCGCAGCACCGTGCCCCGCGAGCAGCGCACCCCCGTCCCGGCCCCGCACGCGGACGGCACCCCGCAGATCCCGCATACCCCCACTCCGGCACCACCGCACCCCGCGACCAAGACGCCCGCTCTGCAGGCCTCGACCGCCGTGCCGAGCCGGCCGACACCGCAGGCCCCGGCTCGGGCAACGCCCCACCCTGCGACCGAGGCGCCGGCACCGCTGCCCCAGGCACCGAACACCTCCCCCGCCGTACGGCCCTCCCGCAGACCCCGGCTGCCGATCGCAACACCGGAGTCCGTCCCGACAATCGACCCCCGCCTCGCCCTCGCGCTCGGCTCGCCCCCGCACGGCGACTCGCTGGCCCGCCGCTCAGGCCGGTCGCTGCGCAAGCTGACCTCGTCGGCCGCGCGGGGGGTCACCGAGGAGACCCGGCTGGGCAGTTGGCTGCAGCAGCCGGTGACCACCGGCCGGGTGATCGCGGTGACGTCGATCCGCGGTGGCGTCGGCAAGACCACGACCGCCGCGCTGCTGGCGCGGACGTTCAGCCACTACCGGCACGATCCGGTGCTCGCCCTGGAGGCGGACGCCGCCCTGGGAACGCTTCCGGTGCGGATGGGCGCTCAGTCCGTGCGCTGGTCGTGCGTGGAGCTCGCGCAGATCCTCACCCCGTCGATGCAACTGACCGATGTCACCGGATACTTGGTGCCGGTGGCGGACGGCGGCTGGCTGCTGCCCGCGAGTCAGGGGCGGGTCGGTGCCCCGCTGGACGTCCCGACCTACCGGACCGTCACGCTCGCTCTGCGCCGCTACTTCGCCGTCACGGTCGTGGACTGCGAGACGCTGCCCGGCGAAGTGTCCCGTACGGCGATGGACACGGCGCACGCGCGTGTGGTCGTCGCCCCGCTCACCGCCGAGGGCGTGGGTGGCACCCGGATCGTCCTGGACTGGCTCGGTCAACTGCCGCACTCCGCGCTCGCCTCCACCGTCGTGGCCCTCACCTCGAACACGCCGGACGCGAACCTCGACCTGAAGGCCGCCACGGCCCATCTGCGGGAAACCGGGGTCACTCTCGTGCATCTTCCCTACGACCGGCATCTGGCAGGTGGTGGACCGATCAGGACGGACCGGCTCGGCGAGGCCACCCGCCGCGCCGCGACCCAGCTCGCCGCCGAGGCACTGCAGCGGGCGGTGCGCGTCCGTTGACTCAGCATCCGGTCCATCGCCCGGCCCGCTCCACGCGGCCGCTTCTCCCGCCCCCGGCCCGCACGATCGAGCCGCCGCCGAACCTGCCCGAAGGCAGGACCGGCAGCCCGGCGACCGCTCTGCTGCCGATGGCCGGCGTCATGAGTTCGGTCGTGATGATGACGGTGATCCGCTCCAGCCAGTTCGCGGGCCTGGGCGCCGTCGTGCTGGTCGTGGCGCTGCTCGGCGCGGTGGCCCTGTTCCTGTCCCAGCGCGGCAAGGCGCAGCGGCAGCGGCGTGTTCAGCGTGAGCGGTACCTGGAGTACCTGGAGGAACTGCGCGCCGAGCTGGGCGCGGCGGAGCGCGAGCGCCGCCGTGCCGCCCGGTTCCTGCACCCCGCCCCCGCGGCCCTGTACGACGTCGTGCGGGATCCCGCTCGGCTGTGGGAGCGGCGCCGCACCGACGCGGACTTTCTCCATGTGCGGGTCGGTGTCGGCGATGTACCCGTACAGGAGCTGACCATCGCCCGGCAGGCGGCCGGGGGCGTGCTCACCCCGCCCGACCCGTTCATGCTGAACGAGGCGCGCGCCCTGCAGGCCCGCTACACCACCGTGTCCGACCATCCGCTGACCGTGCCGCTGGACCGGGCGGGCAACGTCAGCATCGTCGGTGACCGTGCCGGTGTGCTGCGCGTCGCCCGGGCCCTGCTCGTACAGGCCGCCGTGGCACACGCCCCGGACGACGTGGCCGTCGCACTCGCGGTGCCCGGGGACCGTATCGAGGAGTGGGAGTGGGCGAAGTGGCTCCCGCACGTCCTCGACCCGGAGACCCGCGACGGTGGCCTCGCCGCGCGGCGCGTCGCACCCGACCTGCCCCAGCTGGCCCAGGTGATCGGCACGGATCTGAAGCGGCGGGCCGTGTACGCGGCCGAGGTGCGCCGCGGCCTGTCCGACAAGAAGGCGCTGGGACTGACCGACCGGTTGCTCGTGCTCAGCGACGCGTACGGAGAGAACGCCGTCGACCTTCCGCGCCCGGACAGCGCCGTCGCCCTGGACGACATGGGGGTCACGGCCCTGCACCTGCTCGCCGACCAGGTCCACGAACCCGATCACGTCTGTGTGCGCATCACCGTCGACGGCGACCAGGTCACGGTGGAGGACCTGCGCGGAGAACAGGGCGTGCGCATGCATGGGGTGGCCGACCGGGCCGGCCTTCCCGGTGTGGAAGGCCTCGCACGGGCCCTCGCACCGCTGCGGCTGTCCGCCGAGTCCGCCGCCGAGGGCACCCCCGTCGCCGGGCCGGTCGACTTCCCCGAACTGCTCGGCATCGACGACATGGGCACCCTCGATCCGGGGCGGCAGTGGGCGCCGCGCGGCGACCGGGATTTCCTGCGCGTGCCCATCGGCCTGGACGACCGGCACGATCCGGTGCTGCTCGACCTGAAGGAGGCCTCCGAACTCGGCATGGGCCCACACGGGTTGTGCGTCGGCGCGACAGGTTCGGGCAAGAGCGAACTGCTGCGCACCCTCGTGCTCGCGCTGGTGACGACACACTCCCCGGACGACCTGGCGCTGGTCCTCGTCGACTACAAGGGCGGCGCCACCTTCGCCCCCTTCGCCGGTCTGCCGCACGTGGCCGGCGTCATCACCAACCTGGAGAACCAGGCCGGCCTCGTCGAGCGTGTCCACACCTCCCTCGCCGGTGAGATCAAACGCCGCCAGCAGGTCCTCAAGGACGCGGGCAACATCGCCGACATCGGCCACTACCGCACGCTGCGCGCCACGGCCCGCCCCGACCTCGAACCGCTGCCCCACCTCTTCGTCGTCATCGACGAGTTCGGCGAACTCCTCACCGCGAAACCGGACTTCATCGACCTGTTCCTGTCCATCGGCCGCATCGGCCGCTCCATCGGCGTCCACTTGCTGCTGTCCAGCCAGCGCATCGAAGGCGGCAGGCTCAAGGGCCTGGAGACATATCTGTCCTACCGGCTCGGTCTGCGCACGTTCTCGGCCGACGAGTCGCGTACGGTCCTGGAGACCACCGACGCCTTCCATCTGCCGCCACTGCCCGGCTTCGGTTACCTGAAGGTCGACACCTCCACATACACCCGCTTCAAGGCGGGCTTCGTCTCCGGTGCGTACCGCGGTCCCGCCGTGCGCGAGAGAGCCGCCGACGCCGAGCCGCTCGCCCGGACGTATCCGGCGTTCAACGCGCCCGCTGCGGTCCCGGCACCCGAGGACACGCCGGGAGCACGTAAGCTCGAAACGGGACCGACGGTCCTGGCCGTCGCGGTCGACCGGCTCGCCGGCGCCGCCGAGCCGGTACGCCGGATCTGGCTCCCGCCGTTGCCCGAAGCCCTCTCCCTCGACGCGGCTGCGGGCCCCGTACAGGCGTCCGCCGACGGCCTCCGGCTCGCGCGCGCGGACGGCCCGTTGCGGGTGCCACTGGGTCTCCTCGACGATCCGGCCAGCCAGTGGCAGGCCACGTGGGTGCACGACCTGAACACGGCGGGCGGGCACACAGCCGTCATCGGCGGCCCGGCCTCCGGCAAGACGACGCTGTTGCGCACCCTGGCGCTCTCCCTCGCCCTCACCCACACGCCGCGCGATGTCGCCGTCTACGGCCTGGACCTGGTCGGCGGCGGACTGAGCGCCCTGGCGGGTCTGCCGCACGTCGGCGGCATCGCGACCCGCGCCGACCACGAGCGCGCCGCCCGCACCGTCGCCGAGGTGCGTGCCATGCTCGCCGAGCGCGAGGAGATCTTCCGTGCGCAGGGCATCGACTCGATCGACCAGGTGCGGGCCCTGCGTGCCCGGGGCGAGCTGCCCCGGCTCGGCTCCACCGACGTGGTGCTGCTCATCGACGGATTCGGCGCTCTGCGCGACGAGTTCGCCCAGCTCGACGACGATGTGGCCGACCTCCTCAAGCGCGGCAGCGGCTACGGCATCCACGTCGTGGCGGGCATGCTCCGCTGGAACGACGTACGCATCGCCACCCAGTCCCTGTTCGGCAGCCGCATCGAACTGCGCCTCAACGACCCGGCCGACTCCTCCATCGACCGCAAGCTCTCCGAGACCCTGTCCGCGGACACACCGGGCCGGGCCCTGACGGACGGCAAGCTGTTCGCCCAGGTGGCGCTTCCCCGCATCGACGCGCACGCCACGGCGGACGGCCTCGGCCCGGCCCTGGAGCAGGCGACGGCCACGTTGCGCGCCACCTGGCACGGTGAACTCGCCGCGCCGGTAAGGGTCTTGCCAACTCAGCTGGCTGCTGGGCGACTGCCCTCCGCCATGTCGGAACCGCGCGCTGTCCCGATCGGTGTCGACCAGGAGACCCTCTCGGCGACCGTCCTCGACCTGTTCGGCTCCGACCAGCACCTGCTGGTCCTCGGCGACAACGAGTGCGGCAAGACGAACCTGCTCAAGCTGATCTCCCGCGCTCTCATAGACCGCTACGACGAGGACGAGCTGGTCTTCGGCGTCTTCGACCCGCGGCGCGGCCTGCGAGGCGTCGTCCCGGAGCCCTATCGCGGCGGCTACGCGCACAACGCCGCCCTCTCCCACGCGCTCGCCACCGGCATCGCCACCGAACTGAAGAAGCGCCTGCCGGAAACCGCCGACCCCGACGCCCTCACCGACGAACCGTCCTTCACCGGACCGCGGATCGTGATCCTCGTCGACGACCACGACATCCTCACCGCGGCCGGGCAGCAGCCCCTCACGCCGTTCCTGCCGTACATCTCCTCGGCCCGGGACATCGGCCTGCACTTCGTGGTCACGCGCCGCGTCGCCGGGGCCTCGCGGGCCCTGTACGAGCCGCTCCTGACGGCACTGCGCGAGACCGGCGCCGCGGCACTCGTGATGTCGGGCGACCGCATCGAAGGCCAGCTGTTCCCCGGCCTGTACGCCTCCGCGCAGCCGCCCGGCCGCGGCACCCTGGTCCGCCGCGGACGCCGCCACCAGCTGGTCCAGACCGCCCTCGCACCCGAGGACGAGACCACAGAGGCGCGGGCATGACCAAGGACGTCATCGCGCTCACCGAGAAGATGCCTCACACCCCGGCCCTGCTCGCCGCTCTGCACGCCGGCGGCCCCGGCCTGAGCCTGACCGCCGACGCCGACGGCGCTGTGATCCAGTTGTGCACAGCGGCCGGCCGTCCCCTGGTCTCCGTGGAGGCTCCCCTCCTGGTCCACGTGCCGGGCGAGGCCGAACGCCTCCTCGGCCCGCACGTCACCACGCCCCAGCCGCCGTACTGGTGGACCGAGGCCCGCGCCTCCACGGCCGTCCCCGAGGCCGAACCTCTCGCCGCATCGGTCTGCGGGCGCCTGACGATGCTGCTCGGCGGAACGACCTGGCCACGCGAGGCCACCAGCACGGCGGTCGTGGAGACGGCCCAGGAAGCCGACGGCAACACCGCGACGCAGCTGCCGGACGGGGCCCTGCCCGCCGTCGACGTCCTGACCGAGTCCACCGCCGTCGTGCTCGCCGACCGTCCGGTCCTCGGCCTCACCACCTGGCTGTCCGACGTACTGCGCGCCACAGCAGCGGCCGACCGGGCCCTGCACATCGTCACCCCGCCCCACGTCCGTCTCACCCTCCCCCTGCGCACGGCCCTCGGCGCCACACCGAACCGCTGGGTCGTCAAGAACCCGGCAGGTGGTTACTACGACGGCCTGTCCGGGGCCGAACTCACCTGGCAGGACGGTACGTTCGCGCCGTCCGGCCCGCCCGCGAAGGTCGCGGACGCCTTCGCAGAGGGCGCGGCACCCACCCACGATCGCCGGCTCACGGTGGCACTGCGCACCGTCAGCTCCCCCGAGGCAGACCTCGTGCTCGGCGGCGCCCTGGAGACGGCCTGGCGCCATCTGACGGGCGCACCGCCGGCCGGCTGGGGCACGGCCGAGCCGGTCAATCTCCCTTGGTCGCCTCGCCAGTTGACCGACCTGGCCCGCAGACGTTCCCCCGAGCCCACCCACACCCTCGCCGTCGGCTCCCCCGACCGGCCGGCCATCGCGACGCACCGCACGACACGCACCACGGCGGGGGTCGCCGAAGAAGTCACGCTCACCGTCGGATATCCAGCAGCCCAGTACGTCCCCCTGGACGCGATCGAGCCGCTGGCCGCCGAACTCGTCGACGGCTACGGCCTGAGGGCGATGCTGACCACCCTGACAGCGGCCCACGCCGACCTGACGCTGCGGCCCCTCCTCACCGCTCCGCCGATCCCGGTCGCGTTCACGCTCGGCGCCAGGGACGTCGCAGCCGCAGGACTCGCCCACGCCCGCAGGCCCCCGCTCGCGGTGAAACCCGTCCAACTCGGCACAGCCGGAGACCCGGCCCTGCACTACCCCCTCGGCGACGGAACCGACCCCGCTGCCTGGACCGCGCTCCAGACCCTCACCGCACACCTCGAGTTCCGGCCCGGCTCAGCAGATTGAACGGGGTCGACGTCGGCAACGTCTGCCTGTCGAGCGCGCGCTTCCTCTCTATCGAAAGTACTTGCATTTATGGAAAGTACTGTCCATGCTGAAGATGAACAGTGGGCGGTCCGACCACCCGCCCCACCGGCACCGGAGGTACACACATGGCCACTACGGGGGACCCCATCGACGCACGGCAGGCGAGCGACGCGCTGACCGCCGCACGAGCCGCCCAGGCCGCCGCACGCGCGGCCAGTGACCGGCGGACCAGGCCCCGGGGTTATGCCGTCGGCCAGGCCCTGACGTTCGCGGCCGGCTTCACGGCACTGGGCCTCGCCGACGGCCGGCCACGGTGGGCGGCGTGGCTGCTGACCGGCGGACTGCTGAGCCTGGCCGCCTTCTTCGTCCTGGTCTGGCTCGGCGCGCACCACGGCGGCGTCACCCGCTGGTTCGACCGGCGCCCCGAGGCCGGACGGCACGCCTGGCGGACCTGGCTGCTCCCCTTCGCCCCCATCGCCGTGAGCCTCCTGGCCGCGATCCCGTACGGCACGACGGGCTGGCTGGTGGCCCTCGGTCTCGCGGGCGGCCTGGAGCACCTGCTGCGGGCCACGGGGGTGGGCACGGCATGACCGGCGCTCCCGAGCCCCCCGCCCTGGACCGCGAGCTCCACCACCCCACCCGGCTGGCCCTCGCCGCCTACCTCTCCGCGTGCGGCGAGGCGGAGTTCGCCGTCCTGCGCGACTACTGCCAGGTGTCCGACTCGACGCTGAGCAAGACGCTCTCCGCCCTGGAGAAGACGGGCTACGTCAGCATCCGCAAGGGCTACCTGGGCAAGCGCCCGCGCACCTGGGCCGCCCTCACGCTCACCGGCCGACGCGCGCTGACGGGCCACCTGACGGCGCTGGAGGAGATCGCGTCGGCGGCCCGCAGGGCGGGAGCGGAGCCCGAAGGGGACCGGGCTGAGTCCGAAGAGGGCTAGTACTCCTCGTCGATCTCCTTCGTCGGCCTGCCCCGGCCCGGCTCGGGCAGCTCGGCCAGTTCGGAGCGCACGAGCAGGACGTCGCCGATGAACAGGTCGTAGATCAGGATCCCGATGGTCCCGCCGATCAGCGGCCCGACGATCGGGATCCACCAATAGGCGCTGAACGAGCCGGCGACGCTGCCCGGGAACGCCAGGCTGTCCCAGCCCGCCGCGTAGGTGAACAACCGCGGCCCCAAGTCACGGGCCGGGTTGATGGCGTAACCCGCGTTGGCGCCGTAGGACATGCCGATGGCGGCGACCACGAAGCCCACGACCAACGGCGCGAGATTGGCCTTCACGGCCTGGTTGCGCAGATCGAGTACGGCGGCGATCAGCATGAGCAGGAAGGCGGTACCGACGATCTGGTCGATCAGCGGCCCCCAGATGCTGCCGTGGAAGTACGGCGCTGGGAAGGTCGCGAAGATCGAGAACGTGGCGTTCGTGTGCCCGTTCACCTTCGGCCCCGTCACGGCGGCGTCGTAGGCGTTGATCGCCCAGTGATACACGAGGTAGACCAGCGCCGCACCGGCGAACGCGCCCACCACCTGCGAGAACCAGTACGGCAGCACCTTGGCCCAGGAGAATCCTCGGCGCACGGCCATGGCCAGGGTCACCGCCGGGTTGATGTGGGCGCCGCTCACGCCGCCGGCGACATAGACGCCGAACACGACCGCCATCGCCCAGCCCCAGGTGATCAGCAGCCAGTCGCCGGCCGCGAGGAAGATCGTCGTGGGGGTGGCGGCACGGCCCGAGCCGGGCAGCGCGGCGACCGCCATCGCGACCACGCCGCAGCCGAAGGAGATGAGGACGAAGGTCCCGAGGAACTCCGCCAGGCACTCGCCCAGCAGGCCTCCCCGGCTTCTGAGCCGGGACGGCCTGATGATCGGAGGGATTTCGACAGCCATGGAGGCCCCCTTGAAGAGAGCAATGCGGCCAACATCACCATATTGGCCCACAAATACTCTTCACGCAGGGCGAACCGATCTCCGGAGTGACCGGTCAGCTGTCCAGGTCGTCGGCGTAGTGCCGGAACCCGTGCCGCTCCCGATGCATGCGCCACAGGGTCTCCGCGAGCACGGCCGGATCCTTCCGCACGTGCCCGGGCGTGATGGCCCCGGGAATCACCAGCTGGGCGACATGGATCCCCTCACGGGCGAGCCGGTCGTGCAGCAGATGCCCGTACGCGCTCTCCGCGGCGAACGCGATCGAGGTCCCCGCCCGCTCGGGATGCGGCACGGCGGCCGTCCCCCCGTTCACGAACAGGATGGTCCCCCGGCCGAGCGCCCGCATACCCGGCAGCACCTGCTGCACCGCCGCGACCGGCCCGTACACCGAGAACTCGATCGGCCCGAGCAGATCCCGGTACCGGGTCTCCAGCACGGGCCGCATGAAGTCCCGGTGCGGGACGGGGCTGTACTGCAACACCTCGACGGTCCCGAGCTCGGCAGCGGCCTCCTTCAGGGCCGCCACCAGCTGCTCCGGCCGACGCACATCGGCCGGGAACCCACGCGCGGCGACACCCTCGTCGGCAAGCTCGCCCACCAGGACCTGCAACCGCTCCCGGTCCCGCGCGACGAGGGCGACGTCGTAGCCCTCCCGCCCGAACCGGCGTGCGACGGCGGCACCCAGCCCGGGTCCGGCACCGACGATGGCCATGGTGCTCATGAGCACATCCTTGCCCGGACGACGGCACACCACCACCCACGCCCGGGCATGACGACGACCGGTCTCAGCCCGCGGCAGTACCGGCGGCAGCGGACTCCACCACCACACCCTGCTGCTGCCCCTGCCGGATCCGCTCCACCTGTACGGCGGTGACGGCCCGCACGACGAACGCACCGGCCACGGCGGCCCCGATGACGGCGGCGTCGGACACGAGCAGCGGCCACACCTCGCTGTACGCCCGGGCGATGATCTCGTCGGTGGAGTCGCGGTAGACGATGCCCACCCCGCCGAGCATCCCGATCAGCCAGAGCCCCCACCACACGTTGACGGAGACGGGCAGCTTCCGCCCCGGAGCGGTGGTCCGAAAGGCGTCGGCGACGATCCCACGCGGGAACCACAGGCTGGCGACGGGCACGATCCAGCCGAGGTAGACCCAGATCCCGGCGTACTTCGGCGTCTGCCCCGTGAGCGCACGCGCGTTGTCCCGCACCCGCCACATCCACGAGAGGAACAGGAGCGCGCACAGGAAAGCCGCTCCGGCCCCGAGGCTGGTGACGAGGTGATACGAGTCCTCCAGCCCGTTGAGCGCCCGGTGCACCCCGTCCCCCTGGTCCGGCGGCCCCGAGGCGGGCTCCCCGGCCTCGGCCAGCCGCACTTCCCACACGGCCCGCACGACCCACGCGAGCCCCGCGAGCAGCAAGGCCCCGGCGGTCAGTTGCCCGGACAGCTTGATGGGCCGTACGCCGAGGGAGCGGGAGCGAGCAGCAGGTTCCACTATCTGTTCGTTCACCGCATCATCCTGGCGCACGCCGACGAAGGCTTGCCAGGGACACGCCAGCCACGAGGGCGATCAGCGAATGCCCTCGTCCATGAGCACGTACAGCAGCCCGACGAGCGACCCGCTGCTGACGATCTCCCGCCGGTCGATCATCCCCCGCACCTCGCCAAGCGGAACCCACTCGATCCGGTCCGACTCGTTCTGCTCAGTGGGCGGCCCGACGTACGCAGCCCCGTCCGCACGAAACACATGATGCTGAGAGTCGGTGATCCCATTCGCCGGCTCGGCGTAGATGAGAGGCTTCAGCGGCCCGGGACGCCAGCCGGTCTCCTCCAGCACCTCACGCGCCGCCGCCTCCTCCGGCGTCTCCCCCTCCTCGATCAGCCCCATGGGAAGTTCCCAGGCCCACGAGTCCGTGATGAACCGGTGCCGCCACATCATGAGGATCTCGCGCCGGTCATTGACGACGGCCCCCACCGCAAGGTGCCGCAGCCGCACCACGTGGTACTCCCACCGCAGCCCATCAGGCTGCTGCACGTCCACCAGGCACAGATTCACCCACGGATTCGAGTAGATCCGCCGCTCCCCATAGGTCTTCCACTCCATCAACGCACCCTTTCCGCCGGCTGCCTGCAGCTTCGCAGAGAGGGTCACGACGACACGCCACTACGCATCCCGTGCGGATGAAACCGCGCGGATCGGCGGTGCCCGCACGAGCCCGATGGGTACGGTGTCGGCCGTTCCGCCGGTCGGCACGTCCACTGGGGTGAGAACGAGTTCCCGGAAGTCGCGGCGAGGAGCGTCGGGCCGCCCCGAGAAGTACCCCTGGAGCACCAGCGGATCGTCAAGGGGCGGAGCGTCCATGTATGTGGCCGGCAGCGGCATCAGCGGGACCACGGCTGACGCACTGATGTATTTCTGGTTCTTCCTGGTCGCCTTGTCCGCTGTCTACGTTGCGTTCGACGCGTTCACGAAGAACCCCGAACTCACCGTGATGAAGTGGGGCTGGGTCCTGGTGACCCTCTATCTCGGCCCCATCGGCGCCGCGATCTATGTGCTCTCGTGCAAGGAACCCCGGCCGGGAGCCCACGAACGGTTCGTGGCACCGCTGTGGAAGCAGGCTGTCGGATCCACCATCCACTGTGTGGCCGGCGATGCCACCGGCATCATGATCGCGGCAGTGGTCGCGGCGATGATCGGTCTTCCGCCCTGGGGCGACAGCCTGATCGAGTACATCGTGGGGTTCGGCTTCGGGCTGCTCGTTTTCCAGGCCTTGTTCATGCGCGACATGCTCGGCGGAAACTACTTCCGAGCCGTGCGTTCCACGGTGTTCGCCGAGTGGCTGTCGATGAACTGCGTGATGGGCGCCATGGTGGCCGTGCTCGTGATCATCCGGAGTCACGTGCCGGGCACGGGCGACGCCGCCGGTGTCCGTTTCTGGGCCACGTTCTCCCTCGCCGTCCTGGCCGGTCTCACCTTCGCCTATCCCGTGAACGTCTGGCTGGTGGCCAACCACTTGAAGCACGGAATGGGGACGGTACGGGCACTGGGAAGGGGCGGCGAAGCGGTGCACAGGGCGACGGCCGCGGCACCCTCGGCCGGTACCGGAATGGCCATGCCGCAAACCGAGGTGACCCGAGAACAGAAAGCCGCCATGGCGACGCTGACCGTCGTCTTCCTCGCCTCTGGCGTGCTTCTGGCCGCGATCTTCGGGCATCTCGGCTGACGCCGGCGCGACTTGGCAAAAAGTCGTCAAGTCTCCGGGTTCTGCGCCGGCAACGCGCACCAGCAGTCCTCGCCCACCGCCGGCGGTGCGTCGGACAGCGCCTCGGTGAAGGAGCGGATGAGCGGGCTCTGCGCGGCCGTGCGCCAGACCGGGGCCCATCGGGACGGCGGGGCGTCGAGGATGGGGATGAAGGCCAGGTTGGGCCACGGGTAGAAGTCCGCTATGTCGCCCGACACCGAGGCGACGGCCTGACCGGTGGCCACGGCGGTGAGGGCCTCCTGCCATGTCGAGACCTGCGGGCCACGGGGGATGGGGCGACCGGAGGGGGTGTGGAAGGGATTGAGGGCCTCTTCCATGTAGGCCGGCAGCGAGCGGCTGGCCACGAACGCGCAGTCGGCGAGGTCCTCCAGGCTGACGGCGTCGCGCCGGGCGTACGGGTGGGAGGCTCCCGTCATGAGCAGGGTCCGTGAGGTGCAGATGACCGGGCCCACGGTGAGGTCCGGTTCCTCGACCGGCAGCCAGAGCACGGCGATGTCGACGTCCCCGGAGCGGAGCAGGTCCAGGGGGGCGGGGGGCTGGATCTCACGGAAGCGCACCTGGATCTCCGGGGAACGGGTCCGCAGGAGGGTCACGGCGTCGGACAGCATCCAGGAGTGGGGGCCGACGGTGCCGACCGTCAGGGTGTCCGTCCCACGGGCGGCGGCCTTCGCTGCGGCGACACCGTCCATGATCTGCCGGTAACCGGCGCCGAGTTCGCGTTGCAGCCGCTCGCCGAGCGGGGTGAGCCGTACCGCGCGGCTGGTGCGTTCGAACAGGAGGCCGCCGATCTGCCGCTCCTGCTTCTTGATCGACTGGCTGACCCGGGCCTGGGTGACGTGCAGGCGGTGCGCGGTGCGGCTGAAGTGCAGTTCCTCGGCGAGGGCCAGGAAGATCTCGATGTCGCGGAGCTCCACTCGCGCCCTCTCGGACTCATTAGCCAACGGTTATGACTCGTTATCAGGTTCATCGTTGATGCCCGAACGGGCCAGGCGCAAGGTGGGGGCCGACACCGACGCGGATTCACGGGGGAAGACGCAGATGAGGAAGATCCTCAACACCGCTCACATCTACATGATCATCGGGCTGGTCAGCGGCCTGTACTACCGCGAGCTGACCAAGGCCAAGGACTTCGAGGGCGACACCCAGCTCGCCGTCGTGCACACCCACGTACTGGCGCTCGGCATGCTGTTCTTCCTCGTCGTCCTGGCGCTGGAGAAGCAGTTCGCCCTGACCTCCCACCGGCTGTTCAACTGGTTCTTCTGGACCTACAACGCCGGCCTGGCGGTGACCGTCGGCATGATGACCCTGCACGGAACGCTGACCGTCCTCGGCCACGCCGACTCGGAAGCGATCGCCGGGATCGCCGGCCTGGGCCATGTCCTGCTGACGGTGGGCCTGGTGCTGTTCTTCGTCACGGTGGGCAAGTGCCTGCCGGGCGCCTCCCGGGCGAAGGACGCCGGAGTCACTCGCCCGAAGGACGCAGCCCCGTCAGCTTCTCCGGGTTCACCTGCAGGCGCAGATTCCTGATGCCGTCCTCGGACAGGTCGTAGGTGAGGGCCGCCACCGGCATCTCGCCCAGGGTGAACAGGATGCCCAACTCGCCGTTGACGAAGGCCTGTCGGAAGGTGAGACCGGCCGACTGCGGCTTCGCCAGGACGCCGAGGATCCAGCGCGCCACGTGGTCGGGGCCGTACAGCGGGCGGCGGGCCGCGGTGACCTTGCCGCCGCCGTCCGACCAGCACGTGACATCCGGCGCCAGAAGTTCCATCACCGCGTTCAGGTCGCCGCCCGCGCACGCCTCGATGAACTGGGTGGTGATCCGGGCCCGCCGGTCCGGGTCCGTGTCGTAGCGGGGGCGGCGGGACTGGACGTGGTTGCGGGCGCGGTGAGCGATCTGGCGGACGGTGGCTTCCGGGCGGTCCAGGATGTCGGCGATCTCCGCGTGGGAGTAGCCGAAGACCTCGCGCAGGACGAACACCGCCCGCTCGACCGGGGTCAGCGTCTCCAGGATCACCAGCATGGCCGTCGACACACTGTCCGCCAGCTCCGTTTCCTCGGCGGCGTCGGGAGAGGTGAGCAGGGGCTCGGGGAGCCAGGGGCCCACGTACTGCTCCCGGGTCGCGCGGGCGGAGGTCAGGCGGGTCAGGGAGAGGTTGGTGACGGTGCGGACCAGGTAGGCGCGGGGGTTGCGGACCGCCGAGCGGTCCGCCGCGTTCCAGTTGAGCCAGGCGTCCTGCAGGACGTCCTCGGCGTCCGCCACACTGCCCAGCATCCGGTACGCCGTCGCGAACAGCAGCCGCCTGTGTTCGAGGTAGGGGTCCGGGTTCCCAGCGGGCTGCGCCTGCGTGCTCTGCATGGGATCAACCTGCCAGAACCGCCGCCCCGCTCGTGTCGTCGGCGGCGGCCTGGTTCCTCGCCCGGCCCGCCTTCGACACCGCGGCGGTCACGTTCATGCGCCTGCTCAGCCGGTAGAACGGCAGCGGGCTCCCGCTCACCAGCTCCTTGTACCGGACCGCCGCCCGGCCCGTCAGGTACGCCCGCCGCGGGGTGTCGTCCGGGTGCGTGAACTGGATGACCGCGTCCCTGCGGCCGAGGCTCACCGGCTGGTGGACGTAGCCGAAGCGGAAGGGGCGGACCGGGCGGCCGCGCAACAGGCGGGCGATCGTGTCCGCCGTGTACGCCGCCGTCGGCATCCCGCTCTGGCAGGTGCCGTGCAGCCTGCCCCAGGGCATCCGGATCGCCGCCGCGTCCCCGATCGCGTGGATCTCGGGGTGGGAGACCGAGCGCAGGGTCTCGTCCACGAGCAGCAGGCCCTGCTCGTCCACCGCCACGCCCGCCCGCGCCGCCAGCGGCGAGACCCGTACGCCCGCCGTCCACACGCACACCGCCGACTCGAGCACCTCGCCCGACGCCAGCTCCACCGCGTCCGGCAGCACCTTGGCCACCCGTGCGCCGGTGCGGACCGTGACGCCCAGGCGGGTCAGGGCGGCGCGCAGGTACGACCGTGCCCGCTCGCCCATCATCGCGCCCGGCTGCTGTGTGCAGAGCAGGGTCACCGACAGGTCGGGGTACGACTCCGCGATCTCCGTCGCGGCCTCCACACCGGTCAGCCCGCCGCCGCACACCGTCACCGTGCCCGCCGTCCCCGCCGCCTCGGCCAGCCGCGCCGCCAGGCGGCCCGCCGGACCGTGCCCGTCCAGGGTGTACGCGTGCTCCTCGGCTCCGGGCACCCCGCCGGTGTCGGCCCGGCTCCCGAGGGCGTAGACCAGGGTGTCGTACGGCAGCACGGCCGGGCCCGCGTCACCCTCGTCGCCCACGTCCACCGTCACCGTGCGTTCCCCCGGGTCCAGGGCCGTCGCGTACCCCTGGACGAAGGTGATGCCCGTGCCCGCCAGCAGGTCGG
This sequence comes from Streptomyces sp. NPDC001450, assembly GCF_053597295.1. Lineage (NCBI taxonomy): Bacteria > Bacillati > Actinomycetota > Actinomycetes > Kitasatosporales > Streptomycetaceae > Streptomyces > Streptomyces sp. NPDC001450. The sequence continues at coordinate 2,948 of NZ_JBSFHY010000036.1, read as the reverse complement.
GGATGGGGTGCTCGGCGAGATCCTGGCCCGTGGCCGCCTGGTGCATGCGCAGGCGCTCGGTGAAGCGGGCGGCGGGGTCGACCAGGGTCACCCGGACGCCGGTGCGACGCGTGCGGTGGGCCAGGCGGATCGCGGCCAGCATGCCGGTGTAGCCGGCGCCCAGCACCACGACCCGGTGGCCGTCCTGCGCCCGTGGTCCGGTCTTCGGCTGCTTCGACATGTCCACTCCCGGGGTCGGGTCACCGGGTCGCTTCGTCTTCGGTTGGTGCCGGTGACGACCATGCGACTGGCGAGCCCGGCCGGGCGTGACAGACCGGCCATGTGACCTGCGTCACACGCGAGCGGGGTGCCCCGGCTGGTAGGTGGCGAGCGCCCAGATCACGAAGAAGTCGATGGCGATCATGATGAGCGCCCAGACCGGCGAGTACGGCAGGAACAGGAACTGGGCGATCACGCTCAGGGAGGCGAGGCCGATGCCCACCGCCCGGGCCCACTCGGCGCGCCTGAGGACACCCGCGCCGGTGATGACGGCCACGACGCCCAGGATGAGGAGGATCCAGCCCCAGCCGGTGAGGTTGATCTTGTATATGTAGGCGCCGATGCGGGCGTACACGTCGTCAGTCGCGATCGCGGAGATGCCCTGGAGGATGGCGAGGACGCCCTCAACCAGGAGCAGCACCCCCGCGAAGACGAGACCGCCCTCGGCCCAGTCGGTGCTCCCCGCCCGCTCCGGTCGGGTGTGCTGCGTCATGGTTGTACCTCCGCCGTCGTCGTCCCGAGTGGGTCGTACGTACGACGATCCGGCCCACCCGGCCGGGAGACCACGGGGGTTGCTCCGTACGGGTGAGCCGGCGGGCCGCGGCGGAACGGCTCAGGCCATCCAGAAGAAGACGGCCGTCATCCGCTTCTCCGCCAGCTCCTTGCCGAAGTAGCCGGTCGCGCTGTGCACCAGGTTGGCGTTGTAGAGGAGGAGGCGGTTGTACCGGTGCGGGACGCGGACGTCCTCCTCGAAGGCGTCCGGGGTGACGAAGCGGGTGCCGAGGGCCTCGACGAGGTTGTTGTGCGGGGCCTGGACGACGTTGCCGCCGAGCCGGCCACCGGGCAGGGACTGGCGGAAGAAGCTGGTGCCGCAGTCCTTGGGCACGTGCGGGTTCAGGTACAGCACGGCCGCGTACCGGCACAGCGCACGCGAGTCGGTGTGCGGGCGCGGCTCGCTCTCGCCCTCGCCGACCACCTGCACACAGTTGTGGTTGAGGGTGCCGCCGCCGGGCGCCTGCTGCACCCACAGCTCCCGGGCCCCGGTCGCCTGCTTCACCAGCCGCTCGATGCGGCCGAGTTCACCGGGTTCCAGGCCGGGCATCGCGCGCAGTCCGGGCCAGGTCTCCGAGGTGTACGGGTAGCCCTTGACCCAGTCGTCCTTGGCCAGACACCGCTCCCGTACGGCGTCGACGTCCGGCAGGACGTCGTCCAGGACCCAGTAGTCGCGGCCCTTGGTGGGCTTGCGGTAGGGCAGGACGGGCAGCGCGGCGGGCACCCTGGGGGGTGGCTGTGGGGGCATGCGGCGAATCTAGGCCTGCGTTTCCCCTCGCTTCTCCCGAGGAAGAGTCAACTCTCCTGCGGGAAGGTCAACCTTTGACCAACCGCGGTCTTCGGACCCTCACGCGGGACCGGAGCGAATCTTTACCCGAAACCACCGACACAAATGGCCTCCGCATCCGTATTGCTGTGCGTCCGAACCGCCTGCGGGCGGGATCCACGGCCGGGCAGGAGGCACGGTGCGCATTTCGCGGAACGCGACGGGAACGCTCTTCGTGGGCGGTGCAATGGCTCTGACCCTCGGCGCGCTCGCCTACCCGAGCATGCTCGGTGTCAGCACCGTCTCCAGCTCGCCGTCGCGGGTCATCGCCAACACCCAGTGGGGTCCGCTCACCGAGGCCGACCGGGACTTCGTGGTGAAGGTGCGGGCCGCCGGTCTGTGGGAGTACCCGGTGGGGCAGATCGGGCTGCAGAAGGGCACCACCAAGGGGGTCATCGAGGCCAGCAAGCACCTGGTCGACGGGCACTCCGCGCTGGACACCACCTGCCGCAAGATCGCACCGATGCTGAACATCACGCTGCCCAACGTGGCGAGCCCCCAGCAGGAGGGCTTCGTCAACACGCTGAAGTCGGAGAGCGGCAAGAAGTTCGACACCGACTTCGCCAACATCCTGCGGATGACGCACGGTTCGATCTTCAACACGGTCGCGGCGATCCGGTCCACGACCAAGAACTCGCTGGTGCGGGCCCTGGCCGACCAGGCCAACGACACCGTGCTCGACCACATCACGGTGATGGAGAAGACCGGCCTGGTCGACTTCGACCAGACCCTCTTCAATCAGACCACCCCGCCGAAGCTGCCCTCCTCCGACCTGACCCCGCCGGCCCCGCCGGCGGGCCAGCCGGAGGTGGTGCTCACGCCGCCGCCGAACGCCACGTCCACACCGGTGAACATCGACGGCCTCACCGGCGGCAACGGCGGCGGCGCCTCACCCGCCCCCAGCCCGAGCCCGACCGTGGGCTAGCCCAGCCAGACCGTGGTGTCCGGCGGGAGCACGCGCGGCTCAGGGAGCGGGGTGCTGGCGAGCAGCACCTCGCCCGGGGCAGTCGTACGGGCTGTGCGGCGAGGTCGGTGACGCAGCGCCAGGTCTCGGTGCGGGCGAAGTCCAGCACCCCGGCCGGGGCGTCGGGCGTCCAGGTCGGCGACTCGCCCTCCAGCAGCTTGCGGCGCAGCCTGAGCGCGGTGCGGTACAGCTCCAGGGTGGAGCCCTCGGCACCCGCCTGGGCCTCGACGGCGTACGACGCGACCGGTATTGGCCCTAGTGCCCCGACAGGCAACGTTCGCCCCGTCGCGACGCCCGGCACGCACTCTCGCCGCACCGGCCGAAAGCCCAAGTACGTCCAGTACGAGG
>NZ_JBSFHY010000035.1:0-111727 GCF_053597295.1 Streptomyces sp. NPDC001450 | reverse complement strand
GAGTATGCCGGGCTCGCGCAGCGCCACGACCGCGAGGATCACGGGCAGCAGCCACCAGCGCCGGTCGGTGTCGATCGCGCGGGCACGGAACTGCCTGATGTCCTGCCACAGCGGCTGGTAGTTGATCCAGGCCACCAGGTCGCCGCCGAGCTGTTCGCGGGTGGCCACGGCCTGCTTGTGGTCGATGAGGACGGGCCGGCCGGCCGCCTTCGCCATCAGCTGGACCTGGCAGGACCGCTCCAGCGACATGAACCACCAGGCCGCGGCGTCCACCGAGTCCCCGACGGTGAGCAGCCCGTGGTTGCGCAGCACGAGCGCCTTGCGGGAGCCGAGGGCCATGGCGATACGGCGGCCTTCGTCGGCGTCGACGGTGACGCCGGTGTAGGCGTCGTAGAGCGCCACGTCCTCGTAGAAGGCGCAGCTCTCCTGGGTGATCGGGTCGACGAGGTCGCCGAGCGCGGCGACGGCCCGGCCGTGCACGGAGTGGCAGTGGGCGACGGCGACGACGTCGGGACGGGCGGCGTGGACCTGGGCGTGCACGGTGAACGCGGCCTGGTTGACGTGGTAGCGGCCCTCGACGACCTGTCCGTCCTGGTTGGCGAGGACGAGGTCGCTGACGGTGACGTGCTTGAACGGCATCCCGAACGGGTTGACCCAGAAGCAGTCGCTGAACTCGGGGTCGCGCGCGGTGATGTGTCCCGACACCCCGTCCTCGAATCCGGCGCGCCCGAAGATCCGCAGGGCGCCCGCGAGCCGCTCCTTGCGGTGCCGGCGCTCGTCCTCGACCGAGTCGTGCATCGGTGGCATGGCGAACTGCAGCTGGCCGGTGGGCAGCGGCAGGGGCGGGGTGGGCCCGTGCATAGGTCCTCCAGCGTGGGGAGTGCTGTACGGGGCGGAAGTTACCGCCGGTCAGCGCAAAAGGGCAGAGCTGTTTTGTAAAGATGACGTACACGGCGAATACACGACAGAGGATGTCCGGTTTACCGGTGAGGCTGGCTCGTATGAACTGGGCAGCCTTCACCACCGCAGCACCCGGACTGGCAGCGCTCGCCGAGGAGCGCTTCGGCACCTACCGGCACCACGTCCTCGCGTCCCTGCGCAGGGACGGGTCCCCCCGCACGTCCGGCCTGGAGGTCCGCTTCCTGGGCGGAGAGCTGTGGCTCGGCATGATGCCGCGCTCCCTGAAGGCCCTCGACCTGCTGCGCGACCCGCGCTTCGCACTCCAGGCGAACCCGGGCGCCGACGTGGGCAGCGGGGACGTACGGATCAGCGGCCGGGCGTTCGAGGTCGAGGACGGCGCGGCCAGGGCGGCATACGTCGAAGAGGTGGAACCGCCGCAGCCGTTCCACCTCTTCCGCACCGAGCTGACGGAGGTCGTACGGACCTACGTCGAGGACGAGAAGTACCTGGTCGCCCAGGTCTGGAAGCCCGGAGAGCCGGTGCGCACTCTCAAGCGGACGTGATCTTCAGCAGCGGGACTACTCCCACTCGATGGTGCCCGGCGGCTTCGACGTCACGTCGAGGACGACCCGGTTGACGTCCCGGACCTCGTTGGTGATCCGGGTCGAGATGCGGGCGAGGACGTCGTACGGCAGCCGCGACCAGTCGGCGGTCATGGCGTCCTCGGAGGAGACCGGGCGCAGGACGATCGGGTGGCCGTAGGTGCGGCCGTCGCCCTGGACGCCGACCGAGCGGACGTCCGCGAGCAGGACCACCGGGCACTGCCAGATGTCCCGGTCCAGGCCGGCGGCGGTCAGCTCCTCGCGGGCGATGGCGTCGGCGTCCCGGAGCAGGTCCAGGCGTTCCTTGGTGACCTCGCCGACGATGCGGATGCCGAGGCCGGGGCCCGGGAAGGGCTGGCGCTGGACGATCTCCTCCGGCAGGCCCAGCTCCTGGCCGACCATCCGGACCTCGTCCTTGAAGAGCTTGCGGAGCGGCTCGACGAGCTTGAACTCCAGGTCCTCGGGGAGGCCGCCCACGTTGTGGTGGGACTTGATGTTGGCGGTGCCGGTGCCGCCGCCGGACTCGACCACGTCCGGGTACAGGGTGCCCTGGACCAGGAACTCCACGGCCGGGCCCTCGTCGGCGATGATCTCGGCCTGCGCCTGCTCGAAGACGCGGATGAACTCGCGGCCGATGATCTTCCGCTTCTCCTCGGGCTCGCTGACACCCTTGAGCGCGGTCAGGAAGCGCTCCTCGGCGTCCACGACGACCAGCTTGACGCCGGTCGCGGCCACGAAGTCCTTCTCGACCTGCTCGGTCTCGCCCTTGCGCATCAGGCCGTGGTCGACGTACACGCAGGTCAGCTGGTCGCCGATGGCGCGGGCGACGAGGGCGGCGGCGACGGCGGAGTCCACGCCGCCGGACAGACCGCAGATCGCGCGCTTGTCGCCGACCTGCTCACGGATCGCGGCGACCTGCTCCTCGATCACGTTGCCCGTGGTCCAGGACGGGGTCAGGCCCGCGCCGCGGTACAGGAAGTGCTCCAGCACCTGCTGGCCGTGCGTGGAGTGCATGACCTCGGGGTGGTACTGGACGCCGTAGAGCTTCTTCTCGTCGTTCTCGAAGGCGGCGACCGGGACCACGTCCGTGGACGCGGTGACGGTGAAGCCCTCGGGGGCGGCGGAGCAGGCGTCGCCGTGCGACATCCACACGTGCTGCTCGGCCGGGGTGCCCTCGAAGAGGGTGGAGGACGTCCGGGAGACGTGCAGGTCGGTACGGCCGTACTCACGGGCGCCGGTGTTGTCGACGGTGCCGCCGAGGACCTCTGCCATGAGCTGGAAGCCGTAGCACATGCCGAAGACGGGGACGCCGGCCTCGAAGAGCTCGCGGCCGAGGCGGGGGGCGCCCTCCTCGTACACGGACGAGGGGCCGCCGGAGAGGATGATCGCCGCGGGGTTCTTGGCGAGCATCTCCTGGACCGGCATGGTGCTCGGCACGATCTCGCTGTAGACCCGCGCCTCGCGGACACGGCGGGCGATGAGCTGGGCGTACTGCGCGCCGAAGTCGACGACCAGGACGGTGTCGGGGGTGGCGGCAGCGGGAGTCGCTGATGACACGGGGTGCCTTCCGGCGGTTTGGGCGGGGGTCTGTGTCTCCGATTCTAACGGGGTGGGCGTGGGGGGCGTCCCGTACCCGGCGCCGTGGCATACTGACCGCCATGCGCAAGCACTCGACCTTCGTCTTTACCTATGGCACCCGGCCCGCCGGCTGCCATGGTCGTGCTGCTTGAGCGAACGCCAAGCGACTTCCCAGGCGCCCCGGGCCGACAAGGCCCGGGGCGCCTGTCGTTTTCCGGGTTCTGTCGTTCCGGGGCATCCGTCAGCCACCTCACGAGGAGCCCCCAGCATGAGCACAGCGACCACGACAAGTCCGGAACAGACCATCGCCGACGCCCGCGAACGCATCGACGCGCTCGACGACCGGATCATCGGGCTCATCCAGGAGCGGATGGCCGTGTCCACCGTCGTCCAGCAGACCCGGATCGCCTCCGGCGGCCGGCGGGTGAACCTCTCCCGCGAGATGGAGATCCTCGGCCGCTACCGCGAGGCCCTCGGCAAGCCGGGCACGGCCCTCGCGATGACCCTGCTGGAGCTGTGCCGGGGTCGCATCTGAGTTCGGTCCCGCTCTCACCCGTACGGCGCGTGACCGGCCCGCGGACCGCTTCGTTGATCCCGGTGTCCGTGCCAGCCAGGGGCGGGCCCGACAGAACCACGCGTGGCTCGCTGGAGCGATGAGGTGTACGGGTCGTGCCGTGCGCCGTGGGACCTCGCTCCAGGAAGTGACCGGACGGCAGGGGACAGCAGCCCGGTCACCCAAGAGAACGGTCGGCTCCGGGGACGCCCGGGGCCGACCGGCGGAAAACCGCAAAAATGCACCAGTGCCGGGTCAAACGGTTGCGGATGCCTCGCTCATCCAGCACGATGCGTAGAAAGCCCCAAGTCCCCTCGCAGACAACGGCATTGCCCTATCCCCGCCTGTCCGCCCGGGGCCGAGACCACAGTAGAAGCGGCGCACCCCCCGGCGCCGCTCCCAGGCACCGGCGCCGCCCTGACGTCGGTGCTGACGAAAGAAGGGCCCCGCGGCTCAACTCCCGCGGGGCCCTTCGTCATGCCCACCACTCACCACCACGCGTGACTCACGTCACATAAAAATCACGTGAGTCGACGCAACCCTTCAGGTCTCTCGCTGATCAAACCTGCTACCGGATCAAGAAGACGGTAAGAGCGAGGGACCTGCATTCGGAGGGGGATGCAGGTCCCTCGGCACTTCTCCGGCCCGATCACGTACTTCTCCGGTCCGGCTACTTCTTCGGCGGCACCGCCGGGATCCCCAGGAACGGCAGCTTCAGCGCGCCGAACGCGTCCGCCGGGACGGCAGGGGTGCGCGGCTCCACCGGCTTCAGGCGTTCGTACGCCGCTCCCTGCGCCGGACGCGGATCCTCCTCGCCCTTGTTCGGCCAGTACGACATGGCGCGCTCGGCCTGCGCGGTGATCGTCAGCGACGGGTTCACGCCCAGGTTCGCCGAGACCGCGGCGCCGTCCACGACCGAGATGCCGGGGTGGCCGTACAGCCGGTGGTACGGGTCGATCACGCCCGTCTCCGGGGAGGCGCCGATGGGGCAGCCGCCCAGGAAGTGCGCGGTCAGCGGGGTGCCCATCAGCTCGCCGACGTTGCTGCCCGCGAAGCCGTTGATCTCGGTGGCGAGGGCCGAGGCGGCCTCCGAGGCGGCCCTGATCTGCTTGGGGTTCGGCGCACCGTGGCCCTGCCGGGCGGTGAGCAGGCCCTTGCCGACGCCCTCGGGCTTCAGGTACGTCGTCAGCGAGTTGTCCAGCGACTGCATCACCAGGCCGATGATGGTCCGCTCCGACCAGCGCCGGTTGGACAGGGAGCGGGCGACCAGCACGGGGTGGCGGGCCGCGTTCGCCAGCCAGGCCAGGACGCGCGAGGAGCCCTCGGCGTAGGGGACCTGAAGGATGGACAGGCCGCCCATCGAGTTGGAGCCCTTGCCGTAGCGGACGGGCTCGATGTGCGTGTTCTCGTCGGGGTGGATGGAGGACGTGATGGCGACCCCGCGGGTGAAGTCGGCCCTCGTCTCTCCGGTCGCCCTGCGGTAGCGCCGGTTGTCGGTCTGCGCACCGACCAGCGCCTCGGAGTTGGTGCGGGTCAGGTCGCCGAGGCGGGCGGAGAGGTAGGGCAGCTGGCCGCCGGACTTCATGCGGTGCAGCAGGGTCTGGGTGCCGTACGTCCCGGCCGCGATCACGACCCGCCGCGCGGTGAAGAGCCGCCCCTCGCCCTTCTTCTTCTGGTCCGTCGGCAGCGTCGCCACCGCGTAACCGCCCCGCGAGTCGTCGGTGACGGACACGACCGTCGTCATCGGGTGGACCACCGCGCCCGCCTTCTCGGCGAGGTACAGGTAGTTCTCGTTCAGGGTGTTCTTCGCGCCGTGCCGGCAGCCGGTCATGCACTCGCCGCACTCGGTGCAGGCCTTGCGGGACGGGCCGGCTCCGCCGAAGTACGGGTCGTCGACCTGACCGCCCGGCCGCGCCTTCGCCGTCCCGTCGGCGTCCTTGCCGTCGCCGAAGAACACGCCGACCGGCGCCATGTGGAAGGTGTCGCCGACGCCCATCCGCTGTGCCGCCGCCTTCAGGTGCACGTCGGAGGGGGTCATGGTGGGGTTGAGCCGGACGCCGAGCATGCGCTGCGCCTGGTCGTAGTACGGCTTCAGCTCCTCCTGCCAGTCGGTGATGTCCTTCCACTGCGGGTCGTCGAAGAAGGCCTTCGGTGGTACGTAGAGGGTGTTGGCGTAGTTGAGCGAGCCGCCGCCCACCCCGGCGCCCGCCAGCACCATCACGTTGCCCAGCAGGTGGATGCGCTGGATGCCGTACATGCCGAACTTGGGGGCCCAGAGGTAGTTCTTCAGGTCCCACGAGTTCTTCGGGAGGGTGTCGCGGGCGAAGCGGCGGCCGGCCTCCAGGACGCCCACCTTGTAACCCTTCTCGGTCAGGCGCAGGGCGGTCACCGAGCCGCCGAACCCCGAACCCACGACGATGACGTCGTAGTCGTACCCGTCCTCGTCCCGGGTCTGGACAGACTTCTCCTGCGACACGTGCTCTCCTCGTCGAGAACGGGGTTGTCTTGCTCTAGCGGAAGCGGAACGCCTTCATGAGGCGGAGGCTGCGGCTCATGAACGCCGCGTACTTCTCGTCGTCCATGCCGAGTGACGGCGCCATCGGCAGCAGCCGCTGCTCGGCCACCGTCTGGGCCTCGGTGTACTTGAGGATGCCCTCGGAGCCGTGGCGGCGGCCGAGGCCGGAGTCCTTCATGCCGCCCATCGGGGACTGGACGCTGCCGTAGGCCGGCGCGTACCCGTCGTTGACGTTGACGGTGCCGGTGCGCAGCCGGGAGGCGATGTCCTGGCCGCGGCGGGCGCTCCTGGTCCACACGGACGCGTTCAGGCCGTACGGGGTGGAGTTGGCGCGCTCGACCGCCTCGTCGTCGGTCTTGAAGCGGTAGACCGACACGACCGGCCCGAAGGTCTCCTCCTCGCACACGGACATGGAGTCCTCGACGCCGTCGAGGATGGTCGGCTCGAAGAAGTACGGGCCGATGTCCGGGCGGGCCACACCACCCGCGACCAGCTTCGCGCCCTTGGCGACGGCCTCCTCCACGTGCCCTTCGACGGTCTTCAGCTGCCGTTCCCCGACCAGCGAGCCCATGTCGGCGCCGTAGGCGAGGGAGTTGCCGAGCCGCATGCCCCTGGTGCGGGCGGCGAAGCGCTCCAGGAAGGCGTCGGCGATCGACTCGTGGACGTACAACCGCTCGATGGAGATGCAGAGTTGACCGGCGGAGGAGAAGCAGGCGCGTACGGCACCGGCGGCCGCCTTCTCTATGTCGGCGTCGTCGAGCACCAGCATGGCGTTCTTGCCGCCGAGTTCCAGCGAGACGCCGACCAGGCGGGCGGCGGCGCCCTGGGCGACCTCGCGGCCGGTGCGGGTGGAGCCGGTGAAGGAGACGTAGTCGGCGTGACGGACGACCTCCGGGCCGACGACCGGGCCCTCGCCGAGCACGACCTGGAAGACGTCGGCCGGCAGTCCGGCCTCGATGAGCAGGTCACGCGCCCAGAGCGCGGTGAGGCAGGTCTCGGTGTCCGGCTTCATCACGACCGCGTTGCCGGCGACGAAGGCGGGCAGCGCGTCGCCGACCGACAGCTCCAGGGGGTAGTTCCAGGGGGCGATCTGGCCGACGACCCCGCGCGGGTGGCGGAGTTCGGTGACCTTCGTCAGGGTCGGCATGGCGCCGGCGTGCCGCTTGGGCCGCAGGTAGGCGGGGGCCTTGCGGCCGTAGTGGCGGGCGGCCACCGCGACGGCCTGGACCTCCTCGTGCGCGTGCAGCCGGGCCTTGCCGGTCTCCAGCTGGATCAGGTCGAGGACCTCTGCCTGCCGCTCGAGCACCAGGTCGTGGAAGCGGAGCAGCACGGCGGCCCGCTGCCGCACCGGCGTCTTCTCCCACACCGCCTGTGCGGCGCGGGCGGCCTGGAAGGCCTCAAGCACGTCCTCGGGGGTGGACTCGGGCAGGTCGGCCAGCTTCTCACCGGTGAACGGGGTGTGGTTGGCGGTACGGCCCGAGCCGACGACACCCTTGGTCAGCTGGGCCACCAGTTCGGGGGTGACCACGTCGGCGGCGGTGCGGGCGCCTTCGGGGGCGGGCGCGAGCGGGTTGGTACCGGTGATGTCCGGGGCCTGCGAGTCCGTCATGACGCGCAGGGTATGCCGCGACGGAGCCTTTGGGTACCCGTCGGTAACGGGGATTCACGGAGTACACACACAACGCCAGTGATCACTGGCAGCAAATGCGCTGATCAGGGCGTTGTCGGGGCGATGATCACTCGGCTCCGGGTTTTTTCGCGAGGAGGAGACCGAGGGCTGCGAGGGGGGTGCGACGGCGGGGGTCGGGGGTGGCGGGGTCGGGGGCGGCGGCGGGAGGTACGGGAACCTGAACAGGAGACACGGGCCGGGGTTCCGGCACGGGCTCGGGCGTCGTCTCCGCCACGGGCAGCACACCCCCGCACGCCTCCAGCGCCACCGCGACCTCCTCGGCGCCCGGCCGCGCCTCCGGCTCCGGCGCGTGCAGCCGGGTCAGCAGCGGGCCGAGCGGGCCGGCGGGCCCGCCCTCGACGGCGGCGGCGAGCAGCGCCCCGAGGGACCACAGGTCGGAGGCCGGACCGGCGCCGCGTCCCGACGCCCGCTCCGGCGCGACGAACTCGGCGGGCCCTTCTCCGGCGTGCCCGTCCCCGATCCCGAAGTCGGTGACGACGACCCGTCCGGTGCCGGACTCGATCAGCACGTTGGCGGGCTTGATGTCCCGGTGCACGATCCCGACGGCATGCGCGGCCCGGAGCGCCCCCAGGACGGCGAGCCCGACCCGGGCGGCCTCGGCGGGCGCCAGGGGCCCGCGCCCGACGGCCTCCCGCAGCGACTCCCCCTGGACCAACTCCATGACGATCCAGGGGAGTCCGTCCTCGGTGACGACGTCGTACAGGGTGACGGCCGAGGGATGCCGTACCCGGGCGGCAGCCCGTGCCTCCGTGCAGAGGCGGTGTGCGATCCGTCGGCTCTCCTCGTCGTCGGCCGGATTCCCGGGCAGGACGGGCTCCTTGACGGCGACGTCCCGCCGACCCTGTTCGTCCCGCGCCCGCCAGACGGTCCCGGACGGACCGGAGCCGAGCCGCTCCAGGAGCCGGTAGCGCCCACCGATCAACTGTTCGTCGGGCGAGAGTTCGCCGTCTCCAGTCATGTCACATGAGTACCGTGCGCACCACGCCCTTGTCGAAGCGGGCGGTCAGGCAGCCCATCGGTGCAGGGCGAACTCCCCTTTCTCCTTGCGCACTTCGACCGCGCCACCGCCACCGAAGTGCGCGGGGACGACCAACGCGCGCTCTTCGGCGGCGCGTTCGAGCACCCGGAGCCGGGTCGCGGCCGCCTGCCGTGGGTCGAGGCAGAAGCAGCTGCTGCACTCGGGGTGCGGGATCTGCAGCGGGCTGTGCAGGAGGTCCCCGACGAACACGGCCCGCTCGCCGCGCGATTCGACGTGCAGGATCGACGATCCAGGGGTGTGACCGGGGGCGGCCTCCAGGACCAGATGCTCGTCGATGCGGTACACGCCTTCCCACACCTCGGCCTGCCCGGCCCGGTGCACCGGCGCGACGCTGTCCTCGTAGATGAGCCGGTCGTCGACGCGGACGCCGCCCCCGTAGCCGCCCTCGGGCCCGAAGTGGTGGTCGTCGGCGGCCGGCAGGAGGTACCGGGCGCCCGGGAAGGTGGGCACCCACTCGCCGTCGGCGTCGTAGGTGTTCCAGCCGACGTGATCGGCATGGATGTGGGTGTTCACCACGACGTCCACCTCACCCGGATCCACGCCGGCCCGCAGGAGGCGCCCCGGAAGGTCGCCCTGCCGCCGGTGGAACAGCGGGTTCCCGGGCCGTTCCCGCTCCCTGCCCACGCCGGTGTCCACCAGGACGGTCCGCCCGGCACTGCGCACCACCCAGGTCTGCAGTGCCATCACGGCCATGTCGGCACCGGGCTCCCAGTGGCCGGGCGCGAGCTGCTCCTCGTACTCCTTCCACACCTCGGGCCCGCAGCCCGGGACGAGCTGCCGGGCCGGTACGAACGGCCCCTGCCATTCCACGACACGAAGGACCTCGACGTCCCCGATCACGAAGCTCTGCACGTTGTCTTCAGCCATGGACACGACCCTAGGAATCCGGGGTGAGCATCCCAATGCTCGTTCGGCTCGAATGGATACGCTGACGTCTCATGGACGTGCTGAGCGATGCGATCTCCGCGGTCCGGGTGGGCCGGCCCTCGTCGAACCGGCTCCGGGTGAGCGGCCGCTGGTGCGTGCGGCTGGCGCCGTACGAGGGCGCCGGGTTCCATGTCGTCCTCGGCGGGGCCTGCCGGCTGCTGCCGGAAGGGGGCGGTGATCCGGTGGACCTGGGCACCGGCGACGTGGTCCTGCTGCCGCACGGCGCGGGGCATGTGCTGGCGCACCGGGCGGCGGGACCGGCCGAGGCGCGGCGGGCGGTGCCCTTCGAGGAGGTGCGGGACACCGACGTACGGCTCCCGGGCGACGGAGCCGAGGTGGAGCTGCTGTGCGGCAAGTACCGCCTGGACCGCAGCCGGGCGCATCCATTGATGGCGGAGCTGCCGCAGGTCGTGCACCTGCGGAACCGGACGGGCCCGCACGCCGAACTGCGCTCCGCGGTCGATCTGCTGGCCCAGGAACTGACCGGCACCCGCCCGGGCGCGGCCCTCGCCCTCCCCGGTCTGCTGGACCTCCTGCTGATCTACATGATCCGGGCGTGGATGACGCAGGCACCGGCCGGGGTGTGGCCGGCCGCCCTGTCGGACCCGGCGACGGCGGCAGCGCTGCGCGCCCTGCACACCGATCCGGCGGCCCCCTGGACGAACGACCTGCTGGCCACCAGGGCGGGCGTCTCCCGGGCCACCCTGTCCCGCCGCTTCACCTCCCTGGTCGGCCGCCCGCCGATGGCGTACCTCACCTGGTGGCGCCTGACCCTGGCGGCGACCCGCCTGCGCGACTCGGACGTGCCCCTGGCGACGGTGGCCCGGGAGACCGGCTACGCCAGCCCGTACGCCCTCTCGCACGCGTTCAGCCGGGAGTTCGGGACCACACCGGGGCGGTACCGCGAGCGGGCCCGGGCCGACGAGCCCTTCCTCACGGCCTCGTGATGTCCAGGTTCGCGATCGCCGCCTTCGCCACCTCCCGGCCCCGGGCGGTGAAGTCGCCCTTGCCCGGGTAGCCGATGGTGAGCCGGTACAGGTCGCCGGACCTGGTGCGGTAGTAGAAGATCTGGATCTCCCGCGGGCGCGGGTTCTCGCTGTCGTCGGTGGTGAAGGCGACGGTGTTCGTGGCGGCCTGCCTGCCGCGGTACCCGGCGTTGTCGTCCGGGTGCGTCCTCGCGCCCTTGGCCATGTCGAGGTCGTAGGCGCCCTCGTTCTTGAACTTCTCGTCGTCGGCGCGCATCTGGGCCACGGCGTTGCTCTTGATCACGTTCAGGGAGTCCTCCGACTTCCTGGTCAGGTCCAGGACGATCGAGATGCCGCCGCTCCAGTCCGTGTACGACACCCAGCTCTTGTCGGTGGCGTTCTTGTCCGGGTGGCCCGCCTGGTAGGTCGTGGGGACGGCGAGGGTGACCCCCAGCTCGGGGTCCGCCCGCTTCGTCCAGCCGTCGGGGAGCGGGCCGGCGAAGGGGTCGGCGAGGACGAGGTATCCGGCCGCCGCGGCCGCGACCACGGCGGCGCCCACGCCCAGCCAGACCTTCCGGCCCGGCCGCCGGGAGCGGGCGGCGGGCGCGGTGACCCGCACCTGCTGGGTGGGTTCCGGCGCCGGCGGGTCGGCGGCCGCCTCCAGCAGGGCGCGGACCTGCGCAGCCGTCGGACGGCGGGCCGGGTCCTTCTGGAGCAGGCCGTTGACGGCCTCGGCCAGCGGGCCCCGCGCGGCGGCGGGCGCGGCCGGGGCGGCGTTGAGGACGGACTGGAGGGTGGCCGGGGTGTTGCTGCGGCGGAACGGGGAGACGCCCTCGGTGGCCGTGTAGAGGACCACGCCCAGGGACCACAGGTCGCTCGCCGGGCCGGGACGCTGCCCCAGCACGCGTTCCGGCGCGATGTACTCGGGCGAGCCGACGAAGCCGCCGGTGTCGGTCAGGTTCGTCTCGCCCTCGATCTGCGCGATGCCGAAGTCCGTGAGGACGACCCGGTCGTACCGGCCCAGCAGCACGTTGTCCGGTTTCACGTCCCGGTGCAGGACGCCCGCCGCGTGCGCCGCCTCCAGCGCGCCGAGCACCTGCAGACCGATCCGGGCCGCCTCGCGCGCGTCCAGCGTGCCCTCCTGGAGCGCGTCGCCCAGCGAGCGGCCGCGCACCAGCTCCATCACGATCCACGGGCGGTCGTCGACGACCGCGACGTCGTACACGTCGACCACGGCGGGGTGGTCGAGCCGGGCCGCCGCGCGTGCCTCGCGGCGCATCCGCTCGAAGGCGTTGGCGCGTTCCCGCTCGGGAAGGTGGTCCGGTACCCGGGGCTCCTTGACGGCGACCTCACGGTCCACCGTCTCGTCCTTGGCCCGCCACACGGTGCCCATCCCGCCGTGGC
Source organism: Streptomyces sp. NPDC001450 (assembly GCF_053597295.1). NCBI lineage: Bacteria > Bacillati > Actinomycetota > Actinomycetes > Kitasatosporales > Streptomycetaceae > Streptomyces > Streptomyces sp. NPDC001450. The sequence continues at coordinate 99,554 of NZ_JBSFHY010000035.1, read as the reverse complement.
CGAGCTTGGCGAGCAGCCGGTACCGCCCGGCGATCAGCCGCCCGGCACCCTGGGCGGGCACCCCGGAAGAAAGCCGCGGGCCCGGGTTCGGGCCCGGGTTCGGGCTCGGGCTCGGGCTCGGCGGTTGCAGAACAAAACTCGTCGTGTCGTCGGCCGTGCGGCCGACTCCCCCGTCACTGCTCATGGTTCATCCATATCGCGCCATGAGCGCCCCAGCCACAGGGAACGCCAACCGGTCACGAAGCCGTGACCGAGAAGGTGTCCACGGCCACGTCGAAGTACTCCCGGGCCTCCTTGACCTTGCCGACCGGCGCCGACACCCACACGTCGTACATCCGGCCGCCCTCCTCCCAGCACACGTCGTAGGTGTGGCGCGCACCCTCCGCGGCGCTGAAGCCGTTCCAGGTGAACTCCCAGAGCGCGGCGGGATGTCCGGCGTGCGTGGTCTCGGTGACCCGGCCGTCGTGGTAACCGGGGTTGGTGCTGGGCCCGTCGGCCGCCGACCGGTTCATCACCGCGACCGGGCCGCCGGGTTCGGGCGCGGAGACCTTGATGCCGAGGCGGAAGGTCTGCCCCGGGGAGAGGTAGAAGACCCGCTCGCCCTGGCGTTCGCGGGTGAAGTCCTCCGGCACGGCGAGGGAGAAGCCGGCCGGGTCCCGGGCGGTGCGGTAGCCGGAGGGTGCGGTGTGCTTGGTGGAGGCCGCCGGTGCGCTGCTCGTGGTGGGCGTCGGGGACTTCGGGGCGCCGGTGGACGGGGAGTTGCCGGTCGGCGTCGCCGGGCTGGTCGCCGAACCGCTCGGAGTGCCGCCGCCTGCGTCGCCGCCCTGGTTCAGCAGCAGCGCAGCCGCCGACACGCCCGCGCCGGCCACCGCGGCCACGAGCAGCGCGGCGACCAGCACTCCGCGCGCGGACTGGCGTGCGGCCGGGGGCTGTTCGGCGGTGGGCGCGGGCGGGTCGAGCGGCCCGCGCGGCACGTCGTGCTCGGTAGGCGTGTAGGGGGTCACGGGCGTACGGCCTCTGGAGTCACCGAGCCGGGGCGTCCTGGGTGTACGGCCTCTCGTGTCACCGGTCCGGGTCGCGCGGACCGAGCCCGGTGTGCCGCCCGGCGCGGCCGGGGTGCGCCCCGTCTCCAGGTACGTCCGCAGCATCCGCTCGGCCTCCGCCGCGCCCAGCCGCCGGTCGGGGTCGCGCTCCAGCAGGCCGAGTACGACGGGCAGCAGCGGCTCGGCCTGTGCGGGTGGCCGGATGTCGGCGGCGACGACGGCGTGCAGGATGCCGCCGAGCGAGTCGCGCCGGAACGGCGACTCGCCGCTGAGCGTCGTGCACAGCAGCGCGCCCACCGACCACAGGTCGGACTCCGGCCCGGTGCGGACGCCGGACATCCGTTCGGGGGCGGTGTACTCGGGCGAGCCGACGAAGGAGCCGGTCTCGGTGAGCGTGGTGGCGCCCGCGACCTGTGCGATGCCGAAGTCGGTGAGCACGACCCGGCGGGTGCCGGACTCGATCAGCACGTTCGCCGGCTTGATGTCCCGGTGCAGCACCCCGGCCGCGTGCGCGGTGCGCAGCGCGCTCAGCAGGTCGATGCCGATCCGGGCGACCTCCGCGGCGTCGACCGGCCCGCTGGTGGCGATGCGGTCGGCGAGCGAGCCGCCGTCGATCAGCTCCATGACGATGTACGGCCGTTCGTCCTGCTCGACCACGTCGTGCACGACGATGATGTGCGGGTGCCGCAGCTGCGCCACCGCCCGTGCCTCGCGGAAGGTGCGCTCCCGGCGGTGACGGGCGTCGTCGTCCGTGAGGGAGTCGTCCGGCGCCAGCTCCTTGACCGCCACGTGGCGGCCCAGCACCTCGTCGCTCGCCCGCCACACGACGCCCATTCCGCCGCGCCCGATCCGCGCCAGTAGGCGGTAACGGCCCGCGATCACACGGAAGTCGTCCCCCTCGGATCCCATGAGCCCCATCATGCCGCACCGGCCGCACGCCTTCCGGGGCGGTCATCGGCCAAGCCTCGGGGACTCAGCCGGAGTTCGGCTGCCAGCGCTGCAGGACCCACTTGAACTGCTTGCTCGTCGTCGCCCAGTCGGCGGCGGGCGACGACATGTAGATGGCGTACTCGACTCCCTGGCGCGAGTAGTACGTCTCCTCGATGGCATGTCGCGGGCCGGGCACGTAGGGCGGGACCGTCTTCTGGGCGGTCCAGGTGTACTCCCACAGCGAGCCCTTGCAGTCGCGGAAGACGTTCTCGTGCATGACCACTTGCTTGTAGTCGATCAGCCGCTGGAGCTGCTGTTCCAGGTCCTGCTGGTGCTGGAAGGCGTCGGCGAAGTCCGGGTTGGTGTCGATGGCGATGCGGACGAAGTGCTTGCCGTCGTCGGGCGAGTAGTCGATCTGCTTGAGGTCGCTCTCGTTCTGGTACACCTTGCGCTTCCAGCCCTTGGGCAGCATGAGGCTGAAGCCCAACGGGTCGTTCTGGCGCACCCAGCAGTCGGGGGCCACGCCCTCCGGACCCGGGCTGCACGAGGCCGAGGCCGAGGTCGCGGGCGCCGGGGTCGCCCCGCCCTTCTCGGCGTCCGCCTGCATGGCGCCCCATTGCTGGAAGGCCACCGCGGCACCGCCGCCGAGCACGGCCGCGACGGCGACGACCAGCGCGAGCGTGCGCAGGCGGCGCCGCGGGCGGGGGCGAGCCGGTGCGGTGGGGCCCACCGTGGTCGGGCCCGTCCCCTGCGGGCCCACCGCCGTCGGACCGGTGACGGAACGCCCCGCGGCCCCCGGCCCGGAGCCGTGGCCCGAGGTGCCGGCCCCGGAGGTGTACGACTCACTGCCGTACGACCCGCTGGGGAAGGACCCGCCGGCGTCCACGCCCCGGCCCTGGGTCGGTACGAACGCCTGTGCGGCGTTCGGGCGGCGGCCCTCCACCGCCTCGGCGAGCATCTGCTCCGTCTCCTCCGCGCTCGGCCGCTGGGCCGGCTCCTTGCGCAGCAGCGCGGTGATGACGGGGCCGAGCGCACCCGCGTGGCGGAGCTCCTCCGCCTCCTCCTCGACGACCGCCTGCATGGTGCTCAGCGGCGAGGTGCGGCGGAACGGCGAGCGGCCCTCGACCGCCGTGTACAGCGTGGCGCCGAGCGCCCACAGGTCCGAGGACGGGCCGGGGTCGTGGCCGCGCACCCGCTCGGGAGCGAGGTAGTCGACCGAGCCGACGACCTCGCCGGTGCGGGTGATGGTGGTGTCGCCCTCGATCTGGGCGATGCCGAAGTCGGTGAGCAGCACCCGGCCGTCCCGGCCGAGCAGCACGTTGCCGGGCTTGACGTCGCGGTGCAGCACGCCGGCGGAGTGCGCGGCGCGCAGCGCCCGCAGCACCCACAGGCCGATCCGGGCGGCCTCGCGCGCGTCGAGGCGGCCGCGGTCCTTGACCGCGTCGGCCAGCGAGCGGCCCTCGACCAGCTCCATCACGATCCACGGGCGGCCGTCGTGTTCGAGCACGTCATGGACGGTGACGACGGCGGAGTGGTTGATGCGCGCGGCGGCCCGCGCCTCGGCCCGGGTGCGGGCGAGCAGTACGGCCTGGTCGCTCTCGGACACATAGAGCGCGGCGGTCAACTCCTTGACGGCCACCGTCCGGTGCAGCACCTCGTCGTGGGCGCGCCACACCCGGCCCATGCCGCCGCTGCCGATGGAATCGGCAAGCCGGTAGCGGCCCGCTACCAGCAGGCCCTGCATCTGATTCACGTTGCCCCGCAATGCTCTTGACAGGGTCAGACTAAGGACCGGCCTGCCCGCTGGGAACAAGCGGGGGGCCAAGGAAACCCCACTGTGACGGTTGTCGCTTCTCCCCGCGAACGGGAACCGAACCCTCGCTCGCTCAACCGGTATACAGGGCGCTCAACCCGTGTAGCGGTACGTCGCCGTAGCCTGCTCGTAGAGCCGCGTCACCTCGTCCCGCTCGGCCTCCGGTCCCCTGACCTGGACGATGTGGTAGCGGCCGTTCAGCAGGATCGCCATGTTGCGCACGTACAGGTCGCGCCCCTGCCCGTCGGTCCAGGTGAACTGGCCCTCGGCCATGGTCCGTCCGCCCACCTCGATGGTTCTCAGGCCGGTGGCCGTGGCCCAGCTGGAGTCCCGGTACGGCTGCAGTTCGCGCTCCTTGTCCCGCTGGTAGACCATCGGGTCGCTGCCGTTGGCCGAGGCGCTGTCCCGCCCCGGTACGACGAGCAGCTCGAAGTTCCCGTGCGAGTAGACCACCTGGCCGCTGCCGTTCTTGGGCGTGCGGTCCCAGCCCTTGGCGACGGCGACCTTGAAACCGTCCGGGTCGGTTCGCAGGGTGAACCCGTCGGCGACGGAGGGGTCGCCGCCGGTCTGCGTCTCGGTAGCCGGCTCGGACGCCGAGGAACTGGCGCCCGCGGAGGGCCCGGACGACGGCTGCTGGGTGCGGGAGGGCGCGGGGCTCGCCTCCCCGGCGCTGCCGGTACGGTCGCTGCCCGCCGCGCCGCTCTCCCCCTGCTTCGGCATGAACAGCATCGCGTACGCCACCGCGCCGGCCAGCAGGAGCAGTATCACCAGGAGCAGCGTCCGGCCGAGGCTGCGCGGGGAACGGGCCGCCTCCTCCCGGGCCCGCTTGTGTCTGCCGTGCGGATGGGGCGCGGGCATCCCGGCGCGCCGCCGCCGCACCAGCTCACCGCGGCGCCGGACGATCGGCAGCCGGCTCGGGTCGGCGGGCGGGACGGGGACGACATGGGTGCCGGCGTCCGGCTCGGGCGCGGAACGCACCAGCGAGCGCAGCCAGCCGCTCAGCTCCTCGAAGTCCAGCCGGTCGGTGGGGTCCTGACGCAGCAGCGACTCCACGACCGGGCGCAGCGGCCCGCACTCCTCGGCGAAGGCGGGCGGCTCCGCGCACACCAGCTGCACCAGCTCGGCCGTGGACTCCTCGGGGTAAGGGGCATGCCCCTGCACGGCCCGGAACAGCAGCGCCCCGAGGGCCCACAGGTCGGTGGCAGGCCCGATCGGCGCCGCCAGCTGCCAGTTCTCGTGCACGGGCCCGGCCTGCTCCGGCGCCCACCGCTCGGTCACCGGCCCCACGACGGTCATCCGCACCTGCCGCGCCCGCTCGGCGGCGAGCGCGGTGGCGGGACCACGGCGTACGGCACCGGCGCCGGGCTCGTCCCAGCGGGAGGCACCGGTGGCCGGGGCGGGGACAGGGGCGAGGGCCTGGCCGGGAGCGGGGGTGCCGTGACCGGAGCCGCGCGGCTGACCGGCAGACGCCTGGCCGGGTACGGGCAGGTGGCCCGAGCCGGGTGCTGCGTCGGGGCGCTCGGCGGGAGGCAGCCCGGGTCGCTGTCCGGCGCCGCCCGGCTCGGCCGGCAGGATCGGCGCGGCCGGCGTGCCTGCGGGGCCTGTGCGCGGTGAGGCTCCGTGCCAGGAGCTGCCCTGCACCCCGTAGGGGTCGGCGATGCGGCCGGGCGGCGAGGTGGCCTGGCCGGAGGAGTACGGCGGCTGCACCGTGCCGTTGGCATCGGCCTCGCCCTCCGCGGGCGGGCGGGCTCCGGGCAGGGCGGTGCGGCCGTTCTGCTGGGCTTCCTGCACCCGGGCTGCGGCCCGGGCTCCCGCACGGTACGCGGCGATGGCCCCGGCCCGCGCGGCACGGATGTCGTCGCCGCTCTCCAGGGTCCGTCGGCCCGCCGGTCCGGGGACGGTGGCCCCACCGGAAGCTCCGTTCGTGCCCGGCACCGGTAGCCCACCGGCCGCCCGCGCCTGGATCGCGGCCCGTCGCGCGGCCTCGGGATCCACGTCCGGGGACGGCACGGGTCCCGGACCGTCCGCCGGGCCACTCACCGCACCGGCCGGAACACCGCCACCTGCGGCGCCCCGTCCGTCGCCGCCACCGAGCCCCTGACCACCGGAGCCGCCGAAGCCCTGACCACCGGTTCCGCCGAGCCGTTGGCCACCGGACCCGCCCGGCCCCTGCCCGCCCGAGCCGATGCCGTCGCCTGCACCGCCGCCCGGCCCGATGGCCCCCGCCGGCCCTTCCTGGCCCTGTTGCCCGTCCTGAGCCGGCACCGGTTCGTACCCGCACAGTGCCTCCTCCGCCGCGCCGACCGCGAGGCCGGTCAGCATCACGCGGCCGTCGTCGCAGACGAGGACCGTGCGGGCGGTGATGTTGCGGTGCACCCAGCCGTGACCGTGCAGGACACGCAGCGCCATGAGGACGTCGGAGGCGACCTCGGCCGCCCGGTACGGCGTCAGCGGCTGCTCGGCCAGCAGCGCGGACAGCGGACGTGCGGCCACCCACTCGCTCACGATCCACAGTGAGCCGCCCTCGGCGAACACGTCGAAGACCTGGTCCAGCCGCGGGTGGTCGGGGATGCTCGCCGCCGCCTGCGCAGCCTCGACGGCGCGCCGCACCGCCGGATCCGAGGGGCGGCGAGTGGCGGTCCGGGCCGCCGGGGTTCGACGCGCCCCGCGCTCACGGGCGGTGAACCCCTCGGGCAGCCCCTCCGCGTCGAGCACCTCGGCCTCGACGATCTCCGGCAGCGGCACCTGACGGACCAGCACTTCCTGACCGCTGTAGGTGTCGAAGGCCCGGGTCTCGGTCAGCTCGTACTCGTCGGAGGGCGGCAGCGGCAGGCGGTAGCGGTCGGCGAGCACCCGGCCCGCATAGTCGTCCACGTTGCCTCCCCCGGCCGCCTGGTCGTTCACATCCGTTCCCGTACGGCCCGTTGCGCATCCCCAATCCGGCTCCGTACGGTCCGCAACCATTCACGATACGTGCCGGAGGCAACTCGCATTGAGGGGATGACGGATTCTCACGGCCCCAAACGGGGCTCGTTCACATCACGACTTGGGTTCGAAGGACGTCGTGAGCGTCTTCCAGGTGGCCTTGCGCAGAGGGCTGTTCCACTCCGCGGCCTTCGCCGTGTACATCAGCCCGTAACCGAGATGGCCGTTCACCACGAACCCCCGGTCGATCGAACGGTACTGGGTACCGCCCTCCACGTAGGTGAACTCCCAGTCCGCCGTGTTCCAGCCGCGGTAGTCCACCTGCTCTATGCGGATCTTGTGGTACTGGGAGCGGAACATGTAGCGCTCCTGGTTCTTCCAGTCCGCCACCGGGTCGTTCTTGGGAGTACTGGTCCAGCCGACGAGCAGCTTCTGCCCGTTCGGCCCGGTGTAGCGGTCTCCGGCCTGCCCGGTGGACCGGTACTTCCACCCCTTGGGCAGCCCGATCGAGTACCCCTGGGCGCCCTTGCGGGTCGACACCACCGGTGCGCTCCCGCTCTTCGAGCCGGACGAACCGGAGTTGTCACCGGCGGCCGGACTCGCGCCCGTCTCCGTCGCCGAACCGGTCGTGGCGGACGCCGAGGTGTCGCCGTCCGCCTTGGCGCCGCTGTCGGTGTTCTCCTTGCTGCCCGAGCCCTTGTCCTGCTTGGTGGAGGCGCTGGCGCTGGTCGCGGCCTTGGCACCGCTGCCGTTCTTGCCGCCCTTGTTCCCGTTGAGCGCGATGGCCAGCACGGTGCCGATCACGGCGAGCACGACCACCACCGCGATGATCACCAGCGTCCGCCTGGGCACCACGTCGGTGAGCGGCGCCCTCGGCACCGGCCGCGGCGGCAGGTCCAGGTCCGGCGGCGGCACCACGGGCCACCCCGAACTCGGCTTTTTCACGTTGGAGTTCGGCGCGGCGGCGGCACCCTGGGCCGCCCCGGCCGGCCTGCCGGGCGTCCCGGCGCCCGTCCCCGAACCGCTCTCCACGGCCGGCTTGCCGCCAGTACCCGGGGCCGCCGTACCGCCACCGCTCTTCGCGCGCACGGGCGCCGACGAGCCCGCCGCCCCGGCCGCCTTGCGGACCGAACGCAGCGCCCCGCGCAGCTTCTCCCCGGCCTCCTCGCCCCGCTTGCCCTCGGGCCCGCCGGGCTGCGCCGGCAGCGGAACCACCCTGGTGGCGTCCATCGCCTCCGGCTCCGGCGCGTGGATCACCGTGTTGAGCATCGCCCGGGCACCGGCGTCGTCGAGCCGCTGCGCCGGGTCCTTGGTGAGCAGGCCGTAGATGACGTCCCGGAGCGGACCCGCGTTCTTGGGCTCCTCCAGGGGCTCGGTCATCACCGCGGTCAGCGTGGCGATCGCCGAACCCTTGTCGTACGGCGGCAGACCCTCGACCGCCGCGTACAGCAGGCCGCCCAGCGACCACAGGTCGGCCGCGGGACCGGGCTTGTGCCCGCGGGCGCGCTCCGGGGAGATGTAGGAGGGGGCGCCGACGAGCATGCCGGTGGAGGTGATGGACGGGTCGCCCTCGACCTGCGCGATACCGAAGTCGGTGAGCACGACCCGGCCGTCGTCGGCGATGAGTACGTTGGACGGTTTCACGTCACGGTGCAGGATGCCCTCGCGGTGCGCGGAGCGCAGCACGTCGAGGATGGCCAGCCCGACCTCGGCGGCACGCCTGGGCTCCAGCAGGCCGTCCTCGCGGATGACCTCGGCGAGGGACTTGCCCTCGACCAACTCCATGACGATCCACGGCCGGTCGTCCTCGTCGACCACGTCGAAGACCGTCACCGCGCTGTTGTTGCGGATCCGGGCGATCGCCTTGGCCTCGCGCAGGGTGCGCGTGATCAGGCGCCGCTTCTCCTCCTCGTCGATGTTCGACGGGAACCGCAGCTCCTTGACGGCGACCGTCCGGCCCAGGGTCTCGTCCTCGGCGCGCCACACCGTGCCCATGCCACCGCGGCCCAGCACGTCTCCCAGCCGGTACCGCCCGGCGAGGAGACGACGCTCGCTCTTGTCCTGACGAGTCTCCTGACGAGATGTTCCCGCCCGCTCCGCCTCCGACATGCGTCCCCTCATGCAACCCGCCCTGACAGAGCCTCCATTGTCCCTCACCCGACAAGCGGCCGACGCCCAGGGTGCCCCTGACCCCGCCAAGGGCTCCGCACACCGCAAGACCCACTGAAGCCGGGGTTCCGCTTACCGGGATGATGGGCCCGAGCAGAGAGGAGCCCGGATGCCGACGCTTCGGACAGTCCTGTCCATACCGGTGCTGCTGGCCCTGCTGCTCGCTCCCACCGCCTCCGGTGCCGACTGCGCGGCCGCCGCCACGGACCCGGTCCTGCCGCTACTGGTCACCCAGGGCAGGGCACCCGCCGCGGCGCTGCTGGCCCTGGACGGAAACCGCTCCCGCTACACAGCCGCCGGTCCGGGCATGGCACGCGCCGACCACTTCCGCGCCGGCAGCGTCACCAAGACCTTCATCGCCACGGTCATGCTGCAACTGGCCGCGGAACACCGGCTGTCCCTGTCCGACACCGTGGAGGGGCACCTGCCGGGACTGCTCCGCGGACGCGGCACCGACGGACGGCACATCACCCTGCGCGCCCTGCTCACCCACACCAGCGGGCTCGCCGACTTCACCCGGGCCACCCGCGGGACCGTCCCTCTGACCCCGGTTCAGGCCGTACGCATCGCCCTCACCCTCCCTCCGGCCCACCCGGGCCGCTACACGTACTCCAGCACCAACTACGTCCTGCTCGGCATGGTCGTCCGGCAGGTCACCGGCCACTCGTACGCCACCGAGGTCCGGCGCCGGATCATCGCTCCACTCGGCCTTACGGGCACCTCCCTTCCCGGATCCCGCGCCTCACTTCCACTGCCGCACGGCCGCGCCTACGCCGCCGACGGCTCCGACGTCACCCGGCTCGACCCGCGCGTGGCCGGCGCGGCGGGTGAGCTGGTGACCACACTGGCCGACCTGGACCGCTTCTACGCGGCCCTGCTCGGCGGCCGGCTGCTGCCCTCGCGCCGGCTGCGCGAGATGCTCAACACCCGTGCCGCGCATGGCTCGTACGGCATGGGGATCTTTCCGGCAAAGCTCCCGTGCGGCATCACGGTGTGGGGACACAACGGCCGGATATCCGGGAGCTACGTGCGCACCGCGGCCACCGTCGACGGCCGACGTGTCCTCACCTTCCGTGTGAACACGGACGCGATCGCAGATCCCCGGCTCGAACCGGCCTTGCTCTCCGCCGGGTTCTGCCATCGCACCTGGTAGAACGTGCCGGTTCCGAACGAAGATCCCGATTCACGACACTCGTTCGAGTGAAAGCCGGGGGTGAGCCAACTTCTGCGCCCTGCGCTCCGGCGCCAGCGGCATGCAGGTGTACTACCTCCAGGACACCCTGAACTACTGCCGTGGCGCCTTTCGGACCTTCCGCTGGTCCGCGAGGCGTCCGAAGACGACTACATCCCGTTGATCACGACGGTGCCGTCGCCCTATTCCGAGCCGGCGGGCGTCGCTTTCATCGAACGGCAGTGGAGCCGGGCGACCACAAGGGCTGGGTATGCGTTCGTCATCGTGACCTCTGACGATCGCCCTGTCGGACAGGTGGGGCTGTGGCTGAGGGACCTGGAACAGGGCCGTGCTTCGCTGGGTTACTGGGTCGTCAACTCGGCGCGTGGTCAGGGTGCGGCCGTGGCTGCCGTCGACGCGGTGGTCGGCTGGGCCTTGCGTGATCTGCGGATTCCCCGACTCGAACTGTGGGTGGATGAACACCGCGACCAACCACGCCTGCCGGTGACTGTTCCCCGGCGGAACGACAACAGCTTCTCAACTCAGCTCAGCGGCACGATGTCCGGCGCCCCCAGCCTCGCCGCGTCCGCCGTCAGGTCGTCCGGCTGGAGCTGGGACTCCCGCTCGGCCTCGACCCGCTTCTCGTAGTGCTCGACCTCGCGCTCGATCTGGTCCTTGTCCCAGCCGAGCACGGGCGCCATCAACTCGGCGGCCTCGCGGGCGCTGCGGGTGCCCCGGTCGAAGGTCTCGATGGAGATCCGGGTTCGGCGGGTGAGCACGTCGTCCAGGTGCCGGGCACCCTCGTGCGAGGCGGCGTACACGACCTCGGCACGCAGATAGTCGTCGGCGGCCTGCAACGGCTCACCCAGGGCGGGGTCGGCGGCGATGAGGTCCAGGATCTCCTCGGCCATCGAGCCGTACCGATTCAACAGGTGTTCCACCCGGACCACGTGCAGTCCGGTGCGGGCGGCGATCCGCGCCCGCGCGTTCCACATCGCCCGGTAGCCCTCCGCGCCCAGCAGCGGGATCTCCTCGGTGACGCAGTCGGCGACGCGCATGTCGAGGCCGTGCACCGCCTCGTCGACGGCGTCCTTCGCCATCACCCGGTACGTCGTGTACTTGCCGCCCGCCACGACCACGAGACCCGGCGCCGGATGCGCCACGGTGTGCTCGCGGGACAGCTTGCTGGTGGCGTCGGACTCGCCGGCCAGCAGCGGACGCAGGCCCGCGTACACACCCTGCACGTCGTCACGGCTGAGCGGGACGGCGAGCACCGAGTTGACGTGCTCCAGCAGGTAGTCGATGTCGGCGCTGGAGGCCGCCGGGTGGGCCTTGTCGAGGTCCCAGCCGGTGTCGGTGGTGCCGACGATCCAGTGCCGGCCCCAGGGGATGACGAACAGGACCGACTTCTCCGTGCGCAGGATCAGACCGGTGGTGGAGTGGATGCGGTCCTTGGGCACGACCAGGTGGATGCCCTTGGAGGCGCGGACGTGGAACTGGCCCCGCTCCCCCACCATCGCCTGCGTGTCGTCGGTCCACACACCGGTGGCGTTGACGATCTGCTGGGCGCGGATCTCGTACTCCCCGCCGCCCTCCACGTCCTGCACCCGGGCGCCGACCACCCGCTCGCCCTCACGCAGGAACCCCGTCACGCGGGCGCGGTTGGCCACCTTCGCGCCGTACGACGCCGCCGTGCGCACCAGGGTCGCCACATACCGGGCGTCGTCCATCTGTGCGTCGTAGTACTGGAGGGCGCCGACCAGGGCGTCCTTCTTCAGACAGGGGGCCACGCGTAGGGCGTGACGGCGGGTCAGGTGCCGGTGCAGGGGCAGGCCCCGGCCGTGCCCGCGGGCCATGGACATCGCGTCGTACAGGGCCACGCCCGAGCCCGCGTACAGGCGCTCCCAGCCCTGGTGCTGCAGCGGGTAGAGGAAGGGCACCGGCTTGACCAGGTGCGGAGCGAGCCGCTCCAGGAGCAGACCGCGCTCCTTCAGGGCCTCGCGGACCAGGGCGAAGTCGAGCATCTCCAGATAGCGCAGGCCGCCGTGGACGAGCTTGCTGGATCTGCTGGAGGTGCCGGAGGCCCAGTCGCGGGCCTCGACCAGGCCGGTGGACAAGCCGCGGGTCACGGCGTCCAGAGCGGTTCCGGCGCCGACCACTCCGCCCCCGACCACCAGCACGTCCAGCTCGCGCTCCGCCATCGCCGCCAGTGCCTCGGCGCGCTGCGCCGGACCCAGAGTCGCTGTCCTCACCGCTGCCTCCCGCTGTCGAAGAACTCGCTCGCGTCGGCCGCACCCGGGTGGGCGAAGCCCCGGTTCACCCCCTTCTCATGCCCAAATTCTGACCGGCTTGCCCGACTTCAGCCACCACGGGCTCCCAAGCTGTGGACAACACGAACACAACCCCCGGAAGACACACGAACACAATCCCACATAACGGTCATATTTACTCCTAGTGTGACAGTGCGCTCGTTCTGGCTGTCCACAGCGGTTGCGCATCTGTCCCGCTTCGGTTACTGGGAAGGACGGGCCCACGCCATGCCCGCAGATCTCGCCGTCATCGGACTCGGTCCCTACGGCCTGCCGCTCGCCCAGGCCGCCGTCGCCGCAGGCATCCCGACCATCGGGTACGCCACCGGCCCCGAGGCGGGTTCGCTCAGCCCCGCCGAGCTGCGGCGGATGCACGCGGCCGGCTTCCGGCCCGGCACCGACCCGGCCCAGCTCGGCCGGGTGCGCACCGCCGTGATCTGCGCGCCCACCCCGCGCGGCACCGACGGCGGGGTCGACCTCGGCCAGGTGGAGGCGGCCGCCCGCACCCTGGCGGAGCGGCTGCGACCGCACACCACGGTCATCCTGGAGTCGCCCGTGCTCCCCGGGACCACCGAGAAGTTCCTGCGCCCCCTGCTGGAGGAGGGCTCCGGACTGCGTGCCGGCCGCGACTTCCACCTCGCCTACTCGCCCAGCCGCGTCGACCCCGGCAACCGCGACCACACCCCCGCCGGCACGCCCAAGGTCATCGGGGGCCTCACCCCCGCCTGCACCGAGTCGGCCGCGGCCTTCTACGGGCGGCTCACCGACAAGGTGGTACGCGCGCGCGGGCTGCGCGAGGCGGAGGCCGTGCAGGTACTGGAGACCAACTACCGGCACGTGAACATCGCGCTCGTCAACGAGATGGCCGTCCTCTGCCACGAGCTGGGCGTCGACCTGTGGGACGTCATCCGCTGCGCGGAGACCAAGCCGTTCGGCTTCCAGGCGTTCCGTCCGGGCCCGGGCGTCGGTGGGCACGGCGTCCCGCAGGACCTCACCGGCCACGCGAGCCGCACGCTGCGCATGGTGGAACTGGCCCAGCAGGTCAACCACCGCATGCCCCGGTACGTCGTCCAGCGCGCCGCCACGCTCCTCAACGAGCACGGCAAGTCCGCGCGCGGTGCCCGCGTCCTGCTCCTCGGCGTCACCTATAAGCCCGACCTCGCCGATCTGCAGAGCACCCCCGCCCGGGAGATCACGGTCCGCCTGATGGAGCTGGGCGCCTCGGTCAGCTACCACGACCCGTACGTACCGTCCTGGAGCGTCCTGGACCGGCCTGTGCCGCGCGCGGACTCCCTGTACGAGGCGGCAGCCGACGCGGACCTGACGATCCTGCTCCAGCACCACCGGACGTACGACTTGCAGGGGCTCTCGGTGAAGGCCCAGCTGCTGCTGGACACGCGGGGGGCTACGCCTACGGGGGCGGCGCATCGGTTGTGAGCAGGGGGCGCGTGGGCGGACCGGGCTCCGAGGCTGGTGGCACACGGCGCGCACCACGGGTACCTTACGGAAACAGGTGGAGCCCACCGCAGCGGCTACTGCGGCAGGCTCCTGGATGGATCACGAAGTGTCCGCCCCTAGTTTCCGTGGGGGCGGCCGCTCACCATCCAAACATCCGCAGGATCCACCTCCTCCGGCACCTGACCGCCCAAAGACGGATTCGGTCCCAGCGGGTGGGCTTGCGGTGGCGTCCCATGGGCGCCCCCACACCACGCCACGCGCCCCGAGCAAGCCCCAGGTCACGCGAAGGGGGCCGGTCACCCCACCAGGCGACCAGCCCCCATCACCTCACACGGACTACCGCCGATGCTGCGAGTCCGCCACCGTCACCTCGACCCGCTGGAACTCCTTCAGCTCGCTGTAGCCGGTCGTGGCCATGGCGCGGCGCAGGGCGCCGAAGAAGTTCATCGAGCCGTCCGGGGTGTGGGACGGTCCGGTGAGGATCTCCTCGATCGTGCCGACCGTGCCCAGGTCGACCTTCTTGCCGCGGGGCAGCTCCTCGTTGACCGCCTCCATGCCCCAGTGGTGGCCCTTGCCGGGCGCGTCCGTGGCACGGGCCAGCGGGGAGCCCATCATCACCGAGTCGGCGCCGCAGGCGATCGCCTTCGGGAGGTCGCCGGACCAGCCGACACCGCCGTCCGCGATCACGTGCACGTACCGGCCGCCGGACTCGTCCATGTAGTCGCGGCGGGCCGCGGCCACGTCGGCGACCGCGGTGGCCATCGGGACCTGGATGCCGAGCACGTTGCGCGTGGTGTGCGCGGCGCCGCCGCCGAAGCCGACCAGGACACCGGCCGCGCCGGTGCGCATCAGGTGCAGGGCCGCGGTGTACGTGGCGCAGCCGCCGACGATCACCGGGACGTCCAGCTCGTAGATGAACTGCTTCAGGTTCAGCGGCTCGTGCGAGCCGGAGACGTGCTCCGCCGAGACCGTCGTACCGCGGATGACGAAGATGTCCACGCCCGCGTCCACGACCGCCTTGGAGAACTGGGCGGTGCGCTGCGGGGAGAGCGCGGCCGCCGTGACCACGCCGGAGTCACGCACCTCCTTGATGCGGGCGCCGATCAGCTCCTCCTTGATGGGAGCCGCGTAGATCTCCTGGAGGCGGCGGGTCGCCTGCTCGGCGGGCAGCTCGGCGATCTCGTCGAGCAGCGGCTGCGGGTCCTCGTACCGCGTCCACAGGCCCTCGAGGTTCAGCACGCCGAGGCCGCCCAGCTCGCCGATCCGGATCGCGGTGGCCGGGGAGACGACCGAGTCCATGGGAGCGGCCAGGAAGGGCAGCTCGAAGCGGTAGGCGTCGATCTGCCAGGCGATCGAGACCTCCTTCGGGTCCCGCGTACGGCGGCTGGGGACGACGGCGATGTCGTCGAAGGCGTACGCCCGGCGGCCGCGCTTGCCGCGCCCGATCTCGATCTCAGTCACGTCTTGGCCTTTCCCTGATGCATTGCAGCGTCTTCCAGTATCGCCGACAGGTACGACAAGGGCGGCCCCGGATGCTCCGGGACCGCCCTTGCACGGCCTGTACGGCCCTCACGCGTGTGCGTGCGTCACCCCTTG
This sequence comes from Streptomyces sp. NPDC001450, assembly GCF_053597295.1. Taxonomy (NCBI): domain Bacteria; kingdom Bacillati; phylum Actinomycetota; class Actinomycetes; order Kitasatosporales; family Streptomycetaceae; genus Streptomyces; species Streptomyces sp. NPDC001450. Next base: position 84,140 of record NZ_JBSFHY010000035.1, on the reverse strand, counting down.
TTGCTGTAGTTCGGCGCCTCGACCGTCATCTGGATGTCGTGCGGGTGGCTCTCCTTCAGGCCCGCCGAGGTGATCCGCACGAAGCGGCCCTTGGACTCCATCTCCTCGATGGTGCCGGCACCCACGTAGCCCATGGTCTGACGCAGACCGCCGACGAGCTGGTGCAGCACGTTGGACAGCGGGCCGCGGTAGGGCACCTGGCCCTCGACGCCCTCGGGTACGAGCTTCTCGTCGGAGGTCACTTCGGCCTGGAAGTAACGGTCCTTCGAGTACGACCTGCCCTGGCCGCGGGACTGCATGGCACCCAGCGAGCCCATGCCGCGGTACGACTTGAACTGCTTGCCGTTGATGAACATCAGCTCGCCCGGCGACTCCTCGCAGCCGGCGAGGAGGCTGCCCAGCATGACCGTGTCCGCACCGGCGGCGAGCGCCTTGCCGATGTCGCCGGAATACTGCAGACCGCCGTCGCCGATCAGCGGGATGCCCGCCGGACGGGCGGCGAGGGATGCCTCGTAGATGGCGGTCACCTGCGGGACGCCGATGCCGGCGACCACGCGGGTGGTGCAGATCGAGCCCGGGCCGACGCCCACCTTGATGCCGTCGACACCGGCGTCGATGAGCGCCTGGGCGCCGTCGCGGGTGGCGACGTTGCCGCCGATCACGTCGACGTTCACGCTGGACTTGATCTTCGCCATCCAGCTGAGGGCGTTGCTGTTGTGGCCGTGCGAGGTGTCGACGACCAGGAAGTCCACACCGGCGTCGGCGAGCGCCTGGGCACGCTCCAGCGCCTCGGGGCTGGCGCCGACGGCGGCACCGACGAGCAGGCGGCCCTCGGCGTCCTTGGCGGCGTTGGGGTACTTCTCGGCCTTGACGAAGTCCTTGACCGTGATCAGGCCCTTGAGGACGCCCGCGTCGTCGACCAGCGGCAGCTTCTCGATCTTGTGCTTGCGCAGCAGCTCCATGGCCTCGGGCCCGGAGATGCCGACCTTGCCGGTGACCAGCGGCATCGGGGTCATGACCTCGCGCACCTGGCGCGTGCGGTCGCTCTCGAAGGCCATGTCACGGTTGGTGACGATGCCCAGCAGCTTGCCGGCCGGGTCGGTGACCGGGACACCGCTGATGCGGAACTTGGCGCACAGGGCGTCCGCTTCGGCGAGCGTGGCCTCCGGGTGCACCGTGATCGGGTCGGTGACCATGCCGGACTCGGACCGCTTCACCAGGTCGACCTGGTTGACCTGGTCCTCGACGGACAGATTGCGGTGCAGCACGCCGACACCGCCCAGCCGGGCCATCGCGATCGCCATGCGGGACTCGGTCACCTTGTCCATCGCCGCCGACAGCAGCGGGATGTTGACCCGCACATTGCGGGAGATGCGGGACGAGGTGTCGACCGCGTTGGGGAGCACCTCGGATGCACCCGGCAGCAGCAGCACGTCGTCGTAGGTCAGCCCGAGTGTCGCGAATTTACCGGGCACTCCGTCGACGTTGGCAGTCATGACACCTTCCCCAAATGGCCTTGATCGGTGCGGATGTCCATGCTAACGGGAAGCACGGCTAGCAAATTCCACGGTCCGGAGTGACTTCAGGCTTCGTATGTTCGTACGGGAACGAACGCGCGCCCGTTCAGGAAGCGGAGCTACGGAGGCTCCGCCCAGCGCAGTTACTGCTCGGCGAGCGCGCGCAGGCGGCTCAGCGCCCGATGCTGGGCCACCCGTACGGCGCCGGGTGACATTCCCAACATCTGCCCGGTCTCCTCCGCGGTCAAGCCCACGGCGATGCGCAGCAGGAGCAGCTCGCGCTGGTTCTCGGGGAGGTTGGCCAGCAGCTTCTTGGCCCACTCGGCGTCGCTGCTGAGCAGGGCGCGCTCCTCGGGACCGAGGGAGTCGTCGGGGCGTTCCGGCATCTCGTCCGAGGGGACGGCCGTGGAGCCCGGGTGGCGCATCGCGGCGCGCTGGAGGTCGGCGACCTTGTGCGAGGCGATGGCGAAGACGAAGGCCTCGAAGGGGCGGCCGGTGTCGCGGTAGCGCGGCAGGGCGAGGAGGACGGCGACGCAGACCTCCTGGGCGAGGTCCTCCACGAAGTGGCGGGCGTCGCCGGGCAGCCGGGACAGCCGGGTGCGGCAGTAGCGCAGGGCCAGGGGGTGCACATGGGCGAGCAGATCGTGCGTGGCCTGCTCGTCCCCGTCGACGGCGCGATGCACGAGCGCACCGATCGCCCCCGGGACCGTGCCCGCCTCGTCGTCGCGCATCGGTCCATGGTGCACTGAGGCCGTCCGGTCCGTCGCATCGTGTTCGTGGTTGTGCACCGAAGCGTTATGAGCAGGTGCGCCGGCACTCATCCCCTGCGCCCTCCCCTTCCGCTCGACCGACTTGTCCCCGAGAGACTCCACATCTCAAGGATGCGGCATCCGCGCCGAAACGAGCACCGCACGCTCTGCGCTGACCCCCGCAAGGCGGTGAGTGGTGGATCCGCCCCAACGGGCGCAGAGCAAAACAGCAGGTCAGACGGTGACAATGCATTCCGGGTGGGACGGATGCACCACTCACCGCCTACCGACCACACCCGCGGGTGAGCCGGGCCGGAGGCGGAGCGCCTGCGGCCGGCTCATCCGGCCGGGGTCTAGCGGACCAGACCCCAGCGGAATCCCAGGGCCACCGCGTGGGCGCGGTCCGAGGCGCCGAGCTTCTTGAAGAGGCGGCGGGCGTGGGTCTTGACCGTGTCCTCGGAGAGGAACAGCTCGCGGCCGATCTCGGCGTTCGAGCGGCCGTGGCTCATGCCCTCCAGCACCTGGATCTCACGCGCGGTGAGGGTGGGCGCGGCGCCCATCTCGGCCGAGCGGAGCCGGCGCGGGGCCAGCCGCCAGGTGGGGTCGGCGAGGGCCTGCGTCACCGTGGCGCGCAGTTCCGCGCGCGAGGCGTCCTTGTGCAGGTAGCCGCGGGCACCGGCGGCGACCGCGAGGGCGACACCGTCGAGGTCCTCGGCGACGGTGAGCATGATGATGCGCGCGCCCGGGTCGGCGGACAGCAGCCGGCGCACGGTCTCGACGCCGCCCAGGCCGGGCATGCGTACGTCCATCAGGATGAGGTCGGAGCGGTCGGCGCCCCAGCGGCGGAGGACTTCCTCGCCGTTGGCCGCCGTCGTCACGCGCTCGACGCCGGGCACGGTCGCGACCGCGCGGCGGAGCGCCTCTCGGGCAAGCGGGGAGTCGTCGCAGACGAGGACGGATGTCATGACCGCCCTCCGCAGCTGATGCGCGTCACCTTGAGCCTCCAGGCTGGTACGGAATCGTCACCTGTGCGGTCGACCGTCTCGGACGCCTGCCCGAGCGCTTGTGTTTTCAACCGCCTCCGCACTCTCAACGACGGTCACTCGAAAGAGTTACGGGGCTGCGTGCCGTCTTCGGCACTCTACGTGAGGACGCCGACACGGTGCAGACATGCCCGACGGACCCTCAACCTTTCATCACAACCCATGCCCCATTTAGCCGTTTTTGCTCCCGTTTTCTAGTGTCTGGAGCTAGATTCGCAATGAGTCATATTTTCATCTCCTTAGACCGGAGTTGTACGGTCGATGGCACCGTATCCGCCCAGAACGGCTACAAGGGGTCACGTAATGGCAGATTTCTCCCGCCTTCCCGGACCGAACGCGGACCTGTGGGACTGGCAGCTGCTCGCTGCCTGCCGCGGGGTGGACAGCTCGCTCTTCTTTCACCCCGAGGGCGAGCGCGGGGCGGCTCGGAGCGCTCGCGAGAACTCGGCCAAGGAGGTCTGCATGAGGTGCCCGGTCCGTGCGGAGTGCGCGGCGCACGCGCTGGCGGTGCGCGAGCCGTACGGCGTCTGGGGCGGCCTGACCGAGGACGAGCGCGAAGAGTTGATGGGGCGGGCGCGCAACCGGCTGGTGCCGGCGTCGACAACCGGCGGAGGTAGCGCACCGCACGCCTGAAGGAACGTTTCTGCGATAACTCGGCACCCGGGCACGCGCACGCCTGCCCGTGATCCTTGGGAGGACTCCCTCACCGGCGTCACTGCCGCCCCGCCGCTCGGGCGAGCTGCTCAAGCGTCGCCGCCACGGCAGGCACCTGTGCCAGGTCGGGCAGGGTGAGAGCGACGATCTGCCGTCGTACCACGGGTTCCAGCGCCACCGTGCGCACTCCCCGGGGCCGTACCGACTCCACCGCGAGCTGCGGCAGTACGGCGACGCCGAGACCCGCGCCGACCAGGCCGACCACCGCCGGATAGTCGTCGGTGGCGAAGTCGATGCGGGGCGTGAACCCCGCGCTCTCGCACACCTCCACCAGCTGGCCGCGGCAGCGTGGGCAGCCCGCGATCCAGGGCTCCCGGGCCAACTCCCCGATGGCGACGGACTCCGCACGCGCCAGCCGGTGCCGTTCGGGCACCAGGGCGACCAGACGGTCGGTCAGCAGCGGCCGTACGACGAGGTCGTCCCACTCCTCGGCGACCGCCGCCCCCTCGTAGCGGAAAGCGAGCGCCAGGTCACAGTCACCCTCGCGCACCAGTTCGACGGACTTCGGGGGCTCGGCCTCCTCCAGGGAGACGCGGGTGCCGGGGTGGGCGGCGCGCAGGGCGGCCAGGGCGGTGGGGACCAGGGTGGAGCTGCCGCTCGGGAAGGAGACCAGCCGGACCCGGCCGGCCCTCAGGCCCGCGATCGCGGCGACCTCCTCCTCGGCGGCGGTGAGCCCGGCGAGGATCCCGGAGGCGTGCCGGACGAGGGCCTCGCCGGCCTGGGTCAGACGCATCTCGCGGCCGCTGCGGACCAGCAGCGGGGTGCCGACCGAGGACTCCAGGGCCTTCATCTGCTGGCTGACGGCGGGCTGGGTGCAGCCCAGCCCGCGCGCGGCCGCGGAGAAGGAGCCGGTGGTGGCGACGGCGCGCAGGACGCGGAGATGACGAGCCTCGATCACTCCCCGAGCATAAGCCCGGCTTGGACATGGAGCCTCATATTGTGTCGACGCTTTGGGTGCGGTCCCGTACCGTGCGAAGGATGAAGCTTCTCTCGGTCAATCTGGGCAGCCCGAAGCCGGTGCCGTACACGGACCAGGCGGAGGGTGTGACCGGCATCGACAAGCAGCCGACGGACGGGCCGGTGCGGGTGGCGGCTCCGGGGCCCAAGGGCGTCGGCGGGAGCGGGCTGGCCGGGGACGCGGTGTGCGAGCTGCGCCACCACGGCGGCTACGACCAGGCGGTGTACGCCTTCGCGCGCGAGGACCTCGACGACTGGGAGCGGGAGCTGGACAGACCGCTGGCCAATGGCTGCTTCGGCGAGAACCTCACGACGCAGGGTCTGGACGTGTCCGGGGCGCTGGTCGGCGAGCGCTGGCGGATCGGGTCCGAGGTGGTGCTGGAGGTGACGTCGGGGCGGATTCCGTGCCGTACGTTCCAGGGCCATCTGGGCGAGCGGGGCTGGGTGAAGAGGTTCACCCAGAAGGGCGTGACGGGTGCCTACCTGCGGGTGATCGAACCGGGTGAGATCCTGGCGGGCGATCCGATCGAGATCGTGCGCCGGCCGGACCACGGAGTGACGGCTGCGATGCAGTTCCGCGCGGTCACCACCGAGCGGGAGCTGCTGCCGCAGCTGCTCGTGGCGGGCGAGGCGCTGCACGCCGAGACGCTGGCCGCGGCCCGCAAGTACATCGCCGGACAGGGCCGCTGAGGGGCTGTCACCGCAGCGGAGGCTGTCGGTCCGGGTCACTACCCTTGGGCCATGACAACGGCTCTGATTACGGGATCGACCGCGGGAATCGGTGCCGCGTTCGCGCGGCGGCTGGCGGCTGACGGGCATGACCTCGTCCTGGTGGCCAGGGACGCCAAACGGCTGCGCGAGCAGGCGACCGAGCTGCACGACCGGCACGGCATCGAGGCGGAGGTGCTGAGCGCCGACCTCGCCGAGGACAAGGGCATCGAGGCGGTGGTCGAGCGCCTGAGCGACCGGAAGAACCCGGTCGACCTGCTGGTCAACAACGCCGGCTTCGGCAACAAGGGCCGCTATCTCGAAGTGCCCATGGCCGACGAGCTGAAAATGCTCAAGGTGCACTGCGAGGCGGTGCTGCGGCTGACGTCGGCGGCGTCCGAGGCGATGCGCGAGCGCGGGCGCGGCGGGGTGGTGAACGTCGCCTCGGTGGCGGCCTTCGTGCCCCGGGGCACCTACGGCGCCTCGAAGGCCTGGGTCGTGCAGTTCACCCAGGGCGCGGCGAAGGACCTCGCGGGCAGCGGCGTGCGGCTGATGGCGCTGTGCCCCGGCTTCGTGCGCACCGAGTTCCACCAGCGGGCCGGGATGGGCACGGACAACATCCCGGGCTGGATGTGGCTGGACGCGGACAAGCTGGTCGCGGCGGCCCTGGCCGACCTCGCGCGCGGGAAGACACTGTCCATCCCGGACCCCCGGTACAAGGCGCTGATGGGACTGGTGAAGGTCACCCCACGCGGGCTGCTGGGCGGCATCAGCTCGAAGACGGGTCGCAAGTACGGCCCGCAGTAGCGGGCGTGTGACGCGGCCGTTCCGGTGCGAAAATGGGCGGGACGGTACCGGATCAGGGGGGCCGGAGGCGGCGTCATGACCTTCGTACAGCTCATCGAGTGCAGGACGAGCCGGCTGGACGAGATGAATCGGCTCATGGACGACTGGGTCGAGCAGACCAAGGGAAAGCGGACGGCGACGCACGCGGTGGTCGGCAAGGACCGCTCGGATGCGTCGCACATCGTCGAGGTGGTGGAGTTCCCCTCGTACGAGGAGGCGATGCGGAACTCGAACCTTCCGGAGACCGACCGGATCTTCCAGGGGATGGTCGCGCTGTGCGACGAGATGCCGACGTTCACGGATCTGGAGGTCGTCCGGGACGAGCAGTTGGCCCTGGACACCGTGCGGCGGTTCTTCGAGGCCCTGGCGACCGCGGGAGATCTGCCACCGCTCAACAACCTGCTCGACGAGGACATCCACAGCCATGATCCGGTGAACCCTCAGGACACCATCGGGCTGGACAACGCCCTCAGCGAGTACCGGATGTGGCGGGGCGCCTTCGACTTCGCCTTCACGGTCGAGGACGTACTGGCCCAGGGCGACCGCGCCTGCGCACGGTGGACGTGGAACGCCACGCACAGCGGCGACTTCCTGGGAATCCCGTCCACCGGCAGGCAGGTGACCATGACCGGGATGACGCTGTTCCGGTTCACGGACAGCGGCAAGATCGCCGAGACCTGGTGGCAGCACGATCAGCTGGGGCTGATGCAGCAGCTGGGGGCGCTGGACGAGTTGGAGCAGTAGGCGGTGCGTGCGGGAAGCCCCCGGCATCGGGGGCTTCGTCGCGAACGGCTGCCTCCGTAGGCGCAGCGGTTCCGCTCTCGCCGGTCCCGGACCGAGTGTCGTAGGGGCGGACTAGGATTTTGGCCCTGCCGTTGAGGGGCGGGGTGTCTTGTCCTTGTTCCTGCTCCCTTGTGTCCACTGCCGTTCCGGAGGTGCTTGGTGCCCGCTGCTCCCAAGCCGACAGCCCCCACCCCGCGAGAGCGCTGGTTCCAGCCGCGGCGATCCGGATTCCAGTGGGAGCAGGAGGGCCTGGACCATCTCCGGGGGCTGATGCCGAAGACGGAGCCGTTCCGGGCGTGGGCGACGTTCCAGTTCACCGGGGCGTCGGGCCGGGTCAACGAGTGCGATGTGCTGATCGCCGTGCCCGGCGGCCTCTACCTGCTGGAGCTGAAGGGTCACCCCGGCAGGGTCGTGAACCACGGCGACACCTGGCAGTTCCACGGTGACCGCCTGCGCACGCTGCGCAATCCCCTGCATCTGACCGACCTCAAGGCCAAGGAACTGAAGGGGCAGCTGGAGCGGGCGGCCCGCACGCTCGGCATGAGCCCCAAGGACGTCCCGTTCATCAAGCCCGCGGTGTTCCTCCACGACCCGGGGCTCGTGAGCGAACTGGACGAGTTCCAGCAGACCTCGGTCTACGGCCGCAACGACGGCGCGAGCGGCCTGCCGAAGATCTGGGACGACCTGCTCGGCCGGCCACCGGAGCGGGAGAGCTGGCGCATCACCCCGGTCGTCAGCCAGCGGCTGGAGCGGCTGATGCAGAAGATCGGCATCAGTCACTCCACCGCACACCTGCGGTTCGGGGACGACTGGAAGCTCGAACCGCGCGCTCTGGACGCGGGCCCCGGCTGGGAGGACCGGCTGGCCGTACGAGACGACGGGCTGGTCCAGGAGAGCGGCCGCGTCCGTATATACCTGGCGGGCGCGGCCGCCTCGGAGGAGCAGCGCGCGAAGGTGGACCGGGCCGCGCGCCGCGAGTACCAGGTGCTGCAGGGCATCAACCACCGGGGCATCGTGCAGGCGGTGCAGATCCGTGAGCACCAGGGTGGCCCGGCGATCCTGTTCCGGCACCGCGAGGCGGATCTGCGGCTGGACGCCTACCTCGACGCGTACGGCGGCCACCTGACCCCCGGTCAGCGTCTCGACCTGGTACGGCAGCTCGCCGAGGCGGTCCGCTACGCACACAACCGGTCCCTCTACCACCGGGCGCTGGCCGCACGCTCGGTCTACGTCTCGGCACGCGAGGACGGCAGTGCCCCCGTGCTGCGGATCGCCGACTGGCAGACCGCGGCCCGCGACTTCGAGACGACCCTGCACCGCTCCCTCGGGGACACGCCCCTGGACGGGGGCCTGATCGCGGACACGGCGCAGGTGTACCTGGCGCCCGAGACGGACCAGGAGTTCGCCGATCCGGTCGACCTGGACGTCTTCGGACTCGGCTCGCTGACGTACCTGCTGCTCACCGGCCGGCCGCCGGCGGATCGCCGCAGCGCACTGCTGGAACGGCTGCAGAGCGACGGCGGACTGCATCCCTACGCGGTCTCCGACTCCGTCTCGGCGGCCCTCGACACCCTTGTCTTCCGAGCCACGGCCGCCGACGTGCGGGACCGCCTGGCATCGGTCGACGAGTTCCTGGGGCTGCTCGGTGCGGCGGAGACGGACGCCGCGGCTCCGGAGCCGAGCGCAGGGCCGGCCGCCGACCCCCTCACGGTGCAGCCGGGGCAGCCGCTGGACGCCACCTGGTCGGTGGTCCGTGTGCTCGGCACCGGCGCCACCGCCCGCGCGCTGCTGGTCCGCCGCGGTTCGGCCGAGGACGGAGAGCAGCCTCTCCGGGTCTTCAAGGTCGCCCTGGACCAGGAGAAGGACGCCCGACTGCTCGCGGAGGCGAAGGCGCTGAAGGAGGTGGGCGGCGGGCACATAGTGAAGCTGCTCGCCGAGCCGCGTGAGCTGGCAGGCCACGCGGTTCTGGAGATCGAGTACGCGGGCGGTTTCCGCGCGGACGACGACCGGGAACCGGTGAGCCTCGGCTCCCGGCTGCGGGACCAGGGTCCGCTGGGCTACGACCAGCTGGAGCGGTTCGGCAACGACCTGTTCGAGGCGCTGGACACCCTGGCTGCGCGCGGAGTGCGGCACCGGGACATCAAGCCGGACAACCTCGGCCTGTTCAAGCGCAGCGACGGCTCCTGGCAGCTGATGCTGTTCGACTTCTCGCTGGCCGACGTCCCGGACCAGGATGTGCACGCGGGCACCCGCGGGTACCTCGATCCGTTCCTCGGCGGAGCGGGCCGCTCGCGCTACGACGACCACGCCGAGTGGTACGCGGCTGCCGTCACCCTGCACGAGATGGCCTCCGGTGAGAGGCCGGTGTGGGGCGACGGCCAGGGCGACCCGCGCATGGTGTCCGACGCCGCGCCGCATGTGTCGGCCGAGCTGTTCCCGCAGGCCCTCAGCGAAGGCCTGAAGGCGTTCTTCGATCGCGCGCTGCACCGGGACGTCGAGCAGCGCTACGACAGCCTGCGCCAGTTGCAGGAGGCCTGGCGGCAGGTCTTCCGCAAGGCGGACGCGGCGCGGCCCGCGACCACGCCGGCGACGGTCGGCCTGAGTGCGGACGACCTGGAGGACGCCCGCGAGCAGGCCGCCGCGGCCGCCGGTCTGCGGACTCCGCTGGCCGCCGCGGGCCTGTCGCCGCGGGCGGTGTCGGTCGCCGAGGGGCTGAAGGCCCACACCGTCGAAGAGCTGCTGGACATCCCGCCGCACTACATCTCCCGTGCGCGCGGCGCGGGAAACGCGATCCGCAAGGAACTGAACCGCCGGCACCGCCAGTGGACGCAGGCGCTGCGCCGCAGGGCCGCGGTCAGGAAGCCCATGGCGCCGCTGGAGCCGGACGCGCCGGAAGAGGTCCTGGAGTCGATCGACACGCTGGCCGCGCGGCTCACGCCACCCGAGGGCAAGCGCCGCACCAGGCCCCGCTCCGACGTGGTCAGGGCCACCCTCCAGCTTCCCGGAGTCCTGGAGGGCCGTGAGCCGCTGGAGCCGTGGCCGGCCCAGAGTCTGATCGCAAAGGCGCTGGGCATCAGCCAGCCGACCGTGTCGCAGAACCAGCAGGCCGCGGTCGAGAAGTGGGCCGGCCTGCCGTGGCTGGGCCGGATCCGCGACGAACTGGTGGCGATCCTGACCGACCGGGACCGGGTGTCCACGGCGGAGGAACTGGCGGCGGAGCTGCGGGCCCGGCACGGTGCGGGCACGGCCGATCCGGCCGAGGCCCAGGCCAAGGCGCTGGCGGTGGTGCGGGCCGCCGTCGAGACGGAGATGCGCAAGCGGGACGACGACCGCCCCGACGCCGAGTCCGCCGACGCGGGCGAGGCACCGCCCCGCTTCGCCGTGCAGCGGCGTGGCGGCCGGGTCGTCATCGCGCTGGAGGACCAGCCCGGCGCCGACGATCCGACGCCGGCCGAACTCGCCGACTACGCGGCCGCGCTGGGCGAACAGGCCGCTGACCTGGCCGGACGCGACCCGCTGCCCGGCCGTGCCACCGTGCTTCGCGAGCTACGGGCGATCCCCACGCCCGAGGGCATGGCCCCCCTGGCCGACACACGGCTGGTGGAGCTGGCGGCGTCGATGGCGGGCAGTGTGGCCGTCTCGCCCCGGCTGGAGCTGTTCCCGCTCTCGCTCGGCCTGGCGCGCGCCCTGCGCATCTCGCAGGCACCGGCCGGCGTCCGTCCCGAGACCGGCATCACCACGGCGGATCTGCTCGCGAGGATCCGGGCCCGCTTCCCGGGCCTCGCCGTGCTGGAGGAGACGACGTACGTCGAACTGGCCGAGGCCCTGGTGGAATCGGGCTTCCCCCTGTCCTACGCCCCGGACCGGCGCCGCTTCTTCCCCAAGGCCCAGGACGGCAACGGCAGCAGGCTCAACCTGTCCTCGTCGATGCTGACCAGCACCAGCTCCCTCTACGCCGCAGCGCAGGGCCGGATCGCCGAGGGCCAGGACCCGCGCGAGGTGCTGTCGGCACGGCTCACCGAGGCCCGTCGCAGGGGTGGCTTCCTCGCGCTCACGCTGAAGGGAGCAGAGCTGCCGGGTGTGGCCGACGCACTGGCGGAGCGGTTCGGCGCCACCGCCGTGCCGTTGAACGCTCTGTTCCTGGACGCCCTGAAGGAGCTGGCCGAGGAGCAGTCGGTGCGGTGGCAGGCGCTGCTGAAGGCGGACGCCAAGTTCACGGCGACCGGCACGCTGAGCGCGGCGCTCGCCTCCTACACGCGGCTGGCGGCCGAACGGGTGCGCGAGCGGATCCTGGACCTGGCGGAACGCTCCGGCCCACGCGCGGTCCTGCTCGCGCACGAGGCCGGCCTGATCGCCCGCTACTGGGAGGCCGGCGGCCGTGAGCTGCTGGCCACGCTCCAGCAATCCGCCCGACGCCCCGCCGACACCCCGCACGGCCTGTGGCTGCTGCTGCCGGTGGAGGACCCGCGTGCCACGCCGACGCTGGACGGCCGCACGGTGGAGGTGGTGGACCGGGCGACGGAGTGGGAGGTGCTGGACGGGTTGTTCGTGAAGAGTCTGCGGGTGGCCGGTTCACCTTCCTGATTGCTCGGCTCGGTTGCCAGGAGTTGTGACGCGAGGCCGCGCCCCCTCGCCCTCGGCGGCGTTGCCGCAGCCCTCATCAGCTCCCGCCGACTCGCCAACTGGGATGATCGAGGGAGGCAGTTGATACATTCGGTGGTGCGTTGGCCAGGGGTCAGCGTCGGGTCGACCAGAGGACGGGGGTCCCATGGCCTGGGAAGAATGGGAGCGGGCCAAGGCAGCGGCGGCGGCCGGCGAAGGAACGCGGATGCGGCTGAACCACGCTGGATCCACTGGGTCCGGAGCCGCGGATCTCGTCGTGCACCAGGACGACCTGGGCGCCGTCGGTCATGAGGCGTTCATCCTGCACGGCGAGCTGAGCAAGAAGGCGGACATCGCGGCCGCGGGCGCCGGGAACGACGCTTCGGGATCCACCATGCGGGCCGCCGCCGCGCTCAAGAGCCATCACCTGGGGTTGGGCTCGGAACTCGAGTCGACCGTCGAGATCTGGACCTCACAGGTCAAGCACGTCCTCCAGGCGTGTGCGCACATCTCCAACCACCTCGACTACAGCAAGAGGCTGCACGCGCACGATGACGCCCTCATCGCCGCGGACCTCAGCGGCCGTAGCGGTCCGGTGCCCGTCTCCGCGCTGAACGAGTACTTCAAGTAGGGGTGGCGATGGGCGACTTCAGCTACTCCGATCTCATGGCTCTGGACCTCGCCAAGCTGGGCACGGCGGTGTCCGACTGGAAGACGATGGCCGGCGACCTGGCCAAACTGGCCACCGCCGCGCGGGACGGCCTGGTCAGGAAGTCCGAAGGAGCCCGCTGGAAGGGTATCAACGCGGACGTCACGCGTGAGTTCGTACGCAAGACGGCCAAGGAATTCGCCGATCTCCAGGCCGAGGCGGAGAGCATCGCCGCTGTGCTGGCCGACGCGCACGCCGAGCTGACGACCTACCAGAAGCAGGCGAAGAGTCTCACCGACGCGGCACGCAAGGGCAATCCCGCGCATGTTCCTCCGGACCCGGCTCTCTTCGTCACGGACGGACCGGGCGGCACCGTCCGGGTGATGGAGGCGATGTGCACACCGGACGGCCCGAACCAGCGCACCAAGGAGTACATCCAGTGGTACGCCGACACGCTCACCGGAATCGTCCAGCACGCTGCCGAGGTCGACGCCGCGGCGGTACGTGCGCTGCGCAAGAGCCACGGCAACGATCCGCACAACGCCGGGCACGCCAAGTACACCTCCCTCGACGGGGTACAACTGCCCCGTGCGGAGGAACTGGCCGCGCTGGGCGGGAAGGCCGACACGAAGCAGCGGGCCGAGCTGAAGCGCCTGTGGGAATCGCTGAGCCCTGAGGCGCGGGCCCGCCTCTGGCTCGCGAAGAAGGACGACCTCATGGCGGCCGGCGTACTGAGCCCCACCATGCCGCAGGTCGCGGCAGATGCCGGGGCGGGGGTGCACGGATCGGAGTCACCCGGGTTCGAGGAGTGGGCCACCAAGCGCAAGATGGAACTGCTCGCCGAGGGCGCCGACTGGAAGGGCATGACGGACGCGTCCCGCAACATGGCGCACTACCTGGACAACAGCGGCACCCCGATGGGCCTGCCCGTGGACAAGATGATGGCGGACGTCCCCGCGTTCAAGACGTACGTCGACGACACGGTGCGGCTCAACCAGGACGCCTGGCGCAAGCAGGCCCTCGAGGAGTTCCGGAAGAACGGCGGCAAGCCGGTCGCCTTTCCGGTGGAGGTGAAACGGGACAAGAATTTCTACTTCACCAAGGAGCTCGACGAGAACTGGTTCTACGCGGTGGGGGGCGCCAACAGCAACGTGACCGGTGTGGTCACGGCGGTTCCCGACGCCCACGGGAACCCGAAGATCGGCGTCGACTACCAGGCGAACGTCTGGGACCGCTACAACTGGGACGAGGGCAAGGGGGTCACCATCGGCCAGATGCAGATCCCGGACGGACAGATGGCGAAGCTGCACCGGACCGGACTCGCCCAGGAGTTCGACATGGCGGGCAGCAGCGGTGTCAAGCACTACGATCTCGGCTCCTCACAGCCCAACCACGACCCGCTACCGGGTCCCGACGACAGCAGGGACGGACGCATGAACCCCGGCCGGGAGCAGCAGCAGAGCCGCACGACCGGCAGGGACGCGGGCAGGACGGCGGTCCGGTGAACGATTTCTCTCCCCACCGGACTCCCGAGGGCCCCGCCGGGGACGGCGGCAGCAGCCGTGGTCGCCGACGCGGGTGGCTCGTGGCAGGCGTGGCCACCGCCGCGCTGGTCGTGGCCGGCGCCGTGGCCGTCGCCGGATCGCTCTTCCTCGGCGGCGGCGGTGGGGGCGGTGACCGGGCGGCGGCCACAGGGTCGGACACGCGGTGGGCCGAGGGGATCACGCCCGCGTGGATGAGCGAGCACATGGGTCTCGACGTCCCGGCCACGGCCCGGTCCGCCCGGGCCGCTTACAAGGTCACGTCCCGCTTCGACACCGGCCTCCTCACCTTCACCCTGACGAGGTCGGAGGCCGAGGCCTACCTCGCGAAGCATCCTCCGTCCGGTAAGTGGCTGACGCCGACGGCGGCACAGCCCGACACGCCTGAGTCGGACTTCGCCCACTTCGGGCTGCCGGAACCCGAGACGTTCAAGGACGGCATGCGGTACGGCGACGTCTGCCCCGGCACCGACGACGGGCCCACCGGCACCCCCAGCGCACCCGCCACCGATCCGTACGACACCTCGGACGAGAACTGCACCAGCCTGTACGCGCACCAGTACGCCCCGGACCGCACCCGCATCTATCTCCGCACCCACTTCGAACCGGGCATCAGTCCCCTCCCGGCAACCCGTCCCGCACCGACACCGACACCGACACCGACACGCTGAGCGTTCACGCCGGTCGCGGGGCGGGGCACTGCCCGCTCAGGGTGCCGGTTCGGCAGGGTGAGCCGACTGGGAGGACTGCACCTCACTGGGCGGCTTGAGCTCCGGCTGCGCCCATGTGCCGGCGATCGTGGTGGCGAACGCGGTGGCTCCGGCCACCAGCACCGTGCCCGCGGGGACGGTGATCGACGACAGTCGGCGGAAATTCCTCACCTGCGACCACTTCATTCCGGCGGCTCGGGCCAGCGACCACTCCCACCAGAGTCCCAGCAGCATGCACAGGACGAGCGTCTGCCCGGCGACCCCGGCGCACCCCGTCACCAGATCGCTCACGGAGGGATCCCGCGTGTACTGCGGATCCACGGTGAGGGTCGCCATGGGAAGGACCTCGGCCGGCAGGACCACCAGCATGAGCCAGGCCGCCTTGCCGACGGGTGTGAGGCCGCGCAGCATGGCGTAGAAGTAGCCGTAGACGAACCCGTACAGCGCCCAGTGCGTGAACCGGAGTGTCTGGAACATCAGATTCAGGTGGAACGGCATGAAGTTGTCCGCCCCTACGGTGCCGCTGGTCACGGCCTTGTACACGGCCCAGGGCAGGGCGAGCAGCTGGGCACGCCCTGCTCCGGCGAGCCCGGCGGTCCAGGGGCTTCGGCCCGCGTTCGTACCGAGGGCGAACCGTTTGGCCCGCCTCAGCCGCGACTCCGGGTCGTCGTTGCGCCCCGGGACGGCCAGGGCACGCCAGCGGTCGGAGAAGTCCGACACCACCATGTCCTCCGCGAGGGCGGACCGCGCGGACCGCTGGAAGTCGGCCCGCGTGTCCCAGATCAGCTGGGTCGTGAGCCAGCGGTCCATGAAGCGGGCGTGCCCCCGGCGGCCGACCCGCCGCAGTCTGGCCGTGGAGGCGTCCGATCCGAGTGGCAGCAGTATCAGGGAGGCGACCGCCACCAGGGCTACGGCCAGCCCCTCTCCCCACATCGTCAGGGTGCGCAGGTTGGGGGCGCCGAACGCCGTGAGCGCCGCACACACCAGCAGCACCCTGCCGACGGGCTCCACGGCCCGCCCGGTGTCGCCCAGGGCACCGCGCCGCCACAGGTACACGATCTGCAGGGCTGTGCCGCAGACGGTCACGACAAAGAACGGGAAGGCCGCGTAGCCCGTGAACGGCGAATGACGGTACTCGTACCAGAGATCCTCTCCACGGCTCAGCGGTGTGGGCGGCAGATATGCCACCACGAAGGGGAAGACCAGTGTCGCCCAGAGAAGCAGGAAGCAGACCGTACGGACCGCTGAACCCAGGGTGCGCCGCAGCGTGGCCGCCAGGAGCGAACCGAGCCAGGCCGCGGCGGGCCAGGTACAGATCAGCGCGGCGGCTGCGTTCCATCCGGTCACCGGCATGTACTCGTAGGTGAGGACAGGAGTCCGGCCGAGTTCGTAGGTGACGAGCACCGTCCAGAGCAGTGCCCCGGCTGTGGGAGCCCATCTGCGTACCGCGCCGCCCCTCGTCAGCCACTGACCGCAGACGGCCACCAAGAGGGCGAGCAGCGCGGCGTCCACCAGTGTGGTCCGTGTGTTGATGTCCGGTACCGTCCCGCTGGCCGCCATGAGGGCCAGGGAGAGGAGCGGAGGCACGCAGCCCGCGACGAGTGTCCGGCCCGACGGTGGCCTGCCGGTCACCACGCGGCGGGTGAACCACCATGCCGACAGGGGCAGGACATACCAGAGCCACACGCCGAGGGCGGCCTGTGGTTTCCAGATGTAGGCCGGCGGAATCGGGACACTGATGTACAAGAAGCCGATGTTTTTCGTGGGGCTGTAGAAGACATCGAGGTGTGTGGCGCCGGGCTTTCCGATCGGCCTCGGCAGGCCGACCGAAGCGCAGACACACAGGGCCGCAGCGAACGCCAGGGTGGCCGCCGTCCACCTGCGCGGCACGGCGGGACCGGCCAGCCTGGCCACCAGGAGGGCGGCGACGGCACCGACGCCGAAGACGGCGAGTCCGAGAGCGGTCACCATCTCGGCTCTGGTCTGTCTGCGCGCTGTCGGCAGTCTGGTGGTCTTCACAGAGCGGGTCAGGTCGACCGAGCGAGCGACCGCCACTCCCTTCTTCCCGGCTCCCGCCGCGATATCGACACGCCAGGTGACGGACTTCGCCGACTGCGATTCGACAGGGCCATGGACATTGCTGAACGACCACTTCGGTGCGCTGACCGTCACCATCCAGACGTCGGGGTGGTAACCACTTCTGAGATCCATCCTGGACACCGGGTCCGGGGCAATCGTCAGTTTCTGCTCACCCGACCGGCGATCCAGATAGAAGAAGCAGGAGGACCGCACCCGAGCCGGCGCGTGCGCCGAACGTTGGGTCACCCTGTCCGGTCGGACCCCGGCGTCGTCGAAGTCCGGCGCCTTGCCGTCGCGTAAGATCCCGGGTTCACCGCAGCCTCCGACACCGCTGATCCGCGCATGGTCCAGTGCCCTGCTCTGCGCGGCGAGCGTGAAGGAACAGGCCTGGCTGACCACCACTTCCTGCCGCGACCGGTCCCAGCCGACCTTGATGACGACCGTTCCGACCCGGCCCTTCGGGTTCTGGCCGTCGGCCGCCGCGGCCCGAGCGGTACACAGAAGGCACAGGTGGAGCACAGCCAGTAAGAGCGCGGCACCCGCTCTGGTCAGCGTCGTGGTCGGCACCCTGCCACTCGTCGAAGGCCGCACCGGCCCACCCCCCGTACGCGTGCCACGCACCCGTGAGCCCCCCACTGGGCGTGAGCCTCTCGTTCCGCGTCCGTCGCCAACCGGCGATCACCGTCGACGGGACGTGACGATGATGGCCCCGTTCGCTCCGGTGCGTGAGGTCTTCGCCGGAAGACGCACATGGGGACGGACGGGCGGGGCGGGCTGGCAGGATGGGACGGCGGGCCTTGGGGGGTTCGCCGGGAAATCCAGGCATCCGTGGTGATCGGATCGCGGGGCCGTGAGCAGGAGGAGAGGTGCGGCTGTGGCGGTGACGGCTGAGGAGACGCAGGGGGCGGGGGCCTCGCTGGACCGCACACGACTGCTGAAGGATCTCCAGGCGCAGGCGCGGCTCCTCGAGGACGATCTCCGGGAGCGCACCGACAGCGAGCCCGAGTTCCGGGACGCGCTGCGCGTCGAGTACGAGAAGGCCGTCGCGGCGGAGCGTACGGCGGCCATGTACGAGACGTGGCGGGACGAGCGGGTCGTGCAGATCGCCGCCGCGTGGGTGCTGGCGTGCGTCTTCGTGCGGTTCAGCGAGGACAACGGGCTGATCCCGGACGCGTGGCTGTCGGGGCCCGGGGACCGGCTGGCCGAGGCGCAGGACCGGCACGACGCGTACTTCCGGGAGAACCCGTCGAGGAACGACCGCGACTGGCTGCTGGACTCCTTCGACGCGCTGGCCAAGTCGCACCGGACCGTGGAGGGGCTGTTCGACCGGGCCCACAATCCGCTGTACGAGGTCACGCCGTCGTACGAGGCGGCGACGGCGCTGCTCGCCTTCTGGCGGCAGCGGGGCGCGGACGGCGAGATCGTCCACGACTTCACCGACCCCGAGCTGAGCACGCGGTTCCTGGGCGACCTGTACCAGGACCTGTCCGAGCATGCCCGGAAGACGTACGCGCTGCTTCAGACGCCGGTGTTCGTGGAGGAGTTCATCCTCGACCTGACGCTGGAGCCGGCCGTGGAGGAGTTCGGCCTGACGCCCGCGTGGAAGCACCGGCCGGCGGGCTGGGACGGTGAGGTGTGGGCCGACGGCCCGGGCGGCGAGGAGGTCGTCCGGGGACTGCGGTGCATCGACCCCGCGTGCGGCTCCGGGCACTTCCTGCTGGGCATGTTCGAGCGGCTGTTGGGAAAGTGGCGGGAGGCCGAGCCGGGCACTGAGCCGTGGGTGCTGGTGCGGCGGGCGCTGGAGTCTGTACACGGCGCTGACAAGAACCCGTTCGCTGTGGCTATTGCCCGGTTCCGGTTGCTGGTGGCCGCGTTGAAGGCGGGGGGCGTGCGGGAGTTGAGCGCGGCTCCTGGGTTGCCTATTCGGGTGGCTGTGGCGGACTCGTTGCTGCATGGGCGGGACAGAGAGTCAGAGACGGACACGTTCGACGCTCTATTCGCAGAGAGCGAGACGTTCTACTACCGGACCGAGGACGTGGAGGGGTATGCGCGGGAGGTGGATCTTCTCGGGCGAGGGTCGTACCACGTGGTGGTGGCGAATCCGCCCTACATCACGGTCAAGGACAGCCAGGAGAACCAGAACTATCGCAATACGTACTTCACGTGTGCCGGTAAGTACGCTCTATCGGTGCCGTTCGCGCAGCGGATCTTCGAACTGGCGATCCGCGCCGAAGGAGATCAGCAGGACGGGGGCTTCACCGGCCAGATCACCTCAAATTCGTTCATGAAGCGAGAATTCGGAAAGGTACTCATTGAGGCCTACTTCCACGGTGGACGACTCTATAGGGATTCGAGCACTGGCCGGAAGCGGGATTTCGCCGGAGTCGATCTCACACATGTGATCGACACATCCGGAGCGTTCATTCCCGGGCACGGAACTCCGACCGTTATTTTGGCCGGGCGTAACCACCAGACTCGGCAGACCAAGCCTATCCGTGCCGTGCTAGGCGTCCGGGGTGAACCAAGTCAGCCGGAGAATGCGGCGGAAGGGATAGTATGGACTGCGATCGTGGAGCAGGTAACACGGCCCGGCAGCGAGTCGGAGTGGGTAAGCGTCGAAGACGCCAAACGGGAGCGGTTTGCCGACCATCCGTGGTCGCTGAGTGGCGGAGGCGCCGGAACTACTAAGGAGCGCATCGAGACGGCAGCCGCGGGCACATTGGGTGGACTGGCAAGATCTATTGGCATCACGTCGGTCACCGGCGAGGACGACCTTTACCTTCTGCCTAGGAACGGAGCAGCACATCGCCTGCAAATTGCTGCCACCCACCCGCTCGTCACAGGTGACATCATTAGAGATTTCTCTTTGGAAGCAGAGTTCGACTCCATTTGGGTCTATGACGGCGAATATAGGACCCTCCCCTTCAGTAGTGTGGGCTCCACGCGACAACTGCTAACTGACTTCCGTACGGCGATCTCATCACGGAAGCGGTTCGGCGTTCCCATGCTGGAACGGGGGATGGCTTGGCACGAATGGCAGGAGCTTTACCCGAGCAAGCTGCGTTCCCCCCTGTCGATCGCCTACGGCGAGGTGGCTACACACAACCACTTCGTGCTGGATCGAGGCGGGAAGGCCTTCAAGCAGACCGCGCCCGTAATTAAGTTGCCAGACGATTCCAGCGAGGAACAACACCTAGAGCTTCTGGGCTTGCTAAACTCGTCAACTTCTTGCTTCTGGATGAAACAGGTGAGCCAGGGAAAGGGCAACCGAGGCGGTGAGCGATCCACAGGTCGTTGGGCTTGGGAGGAGCACTATCAGTTCGCCTCGACGAAGCTCCAGAAATATCCGCTCCCAAGCCAACTTCCCCTCCCCCTCGGCCGCAAACTCGATACCCTCGCCCAGGCATCCGCCCAGCATGCTCCCTCCACCGTCACCCGCAGCACTACCCCTACCCGCGATGGTCTGGACGAGGCTCGACGCACCCAGGAGCAGATCCGCGCCCGGATGATCGCGCTGCAGGAGGAACTCGACTGGACCGTCTACGGCGCCTACGGGCTGCTTACTGCTGAAGAGGTCGCGCGGACCACCATCGATGACGTTCCGGAAGTCGCCCTTGGTCAGCGCGCCTTCGAGATCGTGCTTGCTCGCAAGGTGGCCGCCGGCGCAGCCGACACCGCCTGGTTCGAGCGGCACGGGTCCACTCCCACCACCGAAATCCCCGCCCACTGGCCCGAGTCCTACCGCGCGGTCGTCCAGGCCCGTATCGACCTCATCGAGGCCAACAAGGACATCCGCCTCATCGAGCGCCCCGAGTACAAGCGCCGTTGGTCCATCGAGCCCTGGGAGAAGCGCGAGGCCGCCGCGATCCGGAACTGGCTGCTCGATGCCGCCGAGCGGGAAGACCTCTGGTTCGATGATCAGGGCGAGTTCACCGCGCCCCGGACGCTCACCGTCAACCAGCTCGCCGACGCCCTGCGCCACGACAAGGACGTCCAGGCCGTCGCCGAGTTGTACGCCGCCGACCACCTCGGCAAGCGTGACGCCTCCCTCGCCACCGTCCTGGCCGCCGTGATCGACGCCGAACACGTGCCGTACCTCGCCGCCCTCCGCTACAAGGACTCCGGCCTGCGCAAGCGGGCCCAGTGGGAGCAGGTCTGGGAGCAGCAGCGCGAGGAGGACCGTACCGGGCAGCAGCTCGACATCAAGGTGCCGCCGAAGTACACGGGCGCCGACTTCCTCAAGCATTCCTACTGGTCCAACCGGGGCAAGCTCGACGTGCCCAAGGAGCGGTTCATCTCCTACCCCGGTGCCTCCCCCGACTCCGACGGCTCCCTCCTCCTGGGCTGGGCGGGCTGGAACCACCGCGACCAGGCCGACGCCCTCGTCGGCATGATCCGCGACCGCGTGGAGAACGGCGGCTGGGCCAAGGAAGACCCCCGTTTCGTACCGCTGCTCGCCGGTCTGCGCGAGGTGCTGCCCTGGGTCCACCAGTGGTACGGCGAGTACGACGAGGAGTGGGAGGGCAACCCCGCCGAGGAGTTCCAGTCCGCCCTGGAGACGGGCCGTACGGAACGCCAGCTCTCCGAGTCCGACCTCGTCAACTGGCGACCGGAGAAGAAGCCCGGCGGGCGCAAGAAGAAGAGCGAGTAGGCGGAGAGGGGCGGTCGATTGCCGACCGCCCCTCCTTACTCACCTCAGCCGCGCGCGGCCATCCGCACGAACGCGGCCCACTCATCGGCGCCGACGGAGAGGAACGCCTCCCCCGGCCGCTTGGAGTCACGGACCAGCACGGCCGTACCGGCGTCCGCGACCTCGACGCACTGGCCGCCATCACCCGCGCTGTAGCTGCTCTTCTTCCAGACAAGCCCGGCTGCCTGATCGGCTTTGACCTTCACAGCTCTCCTATGAGCTTCTCGATCCAACCCAGCGACTCTTTGGGGGTCTTCGCCTGTGCCCTGATGACTCCGTACGTGGACTCGAACCCCTGGACCTTCGCCGGCTGTGTGTACAAGGCGCTGTGGCTCTGCACCTCTGTGTAGGCAATCCTGCGCCCTGAACGCGTAAGGATCAACGTGAACGGCCCGGCGACTCCAGCGTGCTCGTCCCGGTCCGTGGGCATGACCTGGATCTCGATGTTCCGCTCGTGCCCGAGCAGCAGTAGGTGCTCCAGTTGGGCACGGTGCACCTCTGCGCCGCCCAGAGGCCGTAAGAGCACGTGTTCTTCGATGACGAAGCTCAGGAGCGGCTTGGGCACACGTGAGAGCAGCTTCTGTCGATCGCGCCGTGCCGAGATTCGCTGCTCCACGGTGTCTGCGTCCAGCAGAGGCCGCCACATCTCGAAGACAGCGCGCATGTACTCCTCGCACTGGAGAAGGCCGTTCACCAAGTGAACGTCATACACGTGCAGTTCAGCAGCCTCCGCCTCGTAGCGCACGAAGGGCCGAAAGAACGACGGATACCGAGCCTTCGCCACCTCCTCCTTCATCGTCCCCAGCACGCCCCGCGCACCCAACACCCGGTCCACCGCGTCGATCAACTCCGGCTTGGGAATCCGCCGCCCCTGCTCCACCGCCGCGATCTGGGCCTCGCCGTACCCGACCCGCTCCCCCAACTGTGCCTGGGTGAGCCCAGCAGCCTCCCGCAGCAGCTTGATCTGACGCCCGAAGCAGCGCAGGAACTCCCCGCCGGCCTCCCCCTCCACCCCCGCGCCCGAGTCCGCCCCCGACTCCATACGACCCTCCTCACCCACCGCTCACTGTCCGTGATCGCAGAGTAGGAGTCGCGTACGTCAACCGATCGCAAACTCGGGCAGGTTGACTCGTGTGAGTGAACGCTGACCAGCGAAAGCTTTCTTCACTCGACGCGTCCATCCGCGCACTCTCCGTGCGGTACGGTCACCCCAACAGCGCACAGCACATAACTCGGCCCCCGCAACGGTTGCAGCCGTTCGCGAGGGCCTGAACCACCAGTGGAAAGCGACTCCACCGTGATTTACCGGCACTGTATCGCGCCCCCGCGCGCCTACACCCAGTTCTCGCACGACATCATCCGGCACCCCCGCCTCTCGTCGGACGCGGTCCGCCTCCTGACCTGGCAGCTCTCCCTCCCCCAGGGCACAAGGGAATCCCTCTCCCGAACCGCCGAACGCGCCAACATCGGCGCCTGCGCCTTCACCCGCGCCAAGCGCCAGCTCAAGGACGAAGGCTTCGTACACGAGCGGCGCGTCCAGGGCCCCGGCGGCCACTGGATCACCCAACAGCTCGTCTCCAACGTGCCGTTGAACCCTGCGGAGGCCGCTAAACTCCTCGCCCGGATGCCCGTGACGCAGTCGTCGCAGGCCGCACCGAGTCCCCGGAATCCGACGGCCGGTGAGCGGACCGGTCGGCTCACCGACGGTCTTCCCTACGGCGACACCCATGTGGACACCCACAACCAACCCCCCAAACCCCCCGAGGACGCACCCGATGCCCCCGCACCCGCCGAAGCCCCCGAAGCCGCGCACGCCTCGCCAGCCCCGGAAGCCCCGCAAGCCCAGGTAGACCACAAGGGCCGGGAGAACCACGAGGACGGAAGGCCCGACCCCCCAACCCCCCACCACGAAGAGGCCCGCGCCCTCGTCGCCTCCTACCACGACCTCGACCCGGCCCTGCGCACCATCCCCCGCGCGATGCACGCCGAGCTGACGGACCTCACCGCCCGCTGGCTCGCCGCCGGGCACCCGCCCGCCGCGATCCGCGCCCACATCCTGCGCAACCTCCCCGACGGCGACACCCGCGTCCACCGCCCCGGCGGCCTCCTGCGCTACCTCCTCACCGAGGTACCTTCGGCCCCGCCCGCGCCCGCCTCGCCCCCACCGCGAAACGCGCCTGCGCACACCCCGCAGGAGCACCCCGGCCTCTCCACCCGGCTCGCCACCCTCCGCGAATGCGAGGGCGACCACGTACAGGCGACTCTCTTCCGGCCGACCGGAGAGGAGCCCCTGTGTCCGGCATGCACCGCCCGCACCACCACCGTGCCCATGTGATCGCACCGGCTCCGCGCCAGCCCCTCGTCCCGGGCACCTGGGAACCGCGTTGCACACCACCTCGGACCGGCAGGAGGAACGTCCCGCTGGTCCGAGGCGGGACCCGTCACGCGTTCCCGGCGATCTCCCGGGCCAGGTCGGCCAGCCGGTGCGCCTCGGGCAGGGCGTCCGCCTTCGTCAGGGGGCAGCGCACCGGGTGCGAGTTGTCGCTCTGGACGTCACGCGCGTACGCGAAACGGCAGCCGTCCGCGGCGTCGATCGGCACGCGGAAGTCCAAGTAGCCGCGGTCGGGCCGGACGTAGCAGTACGCGCCCACCTTGCGGGGGCCGGGCACGTAGAGCTTGACGTAGCTCGTCTTCTCGGTGCCCAGCTCGGCGACGGCTCCGTGCTCGCGGACCTCCGTCTCCACGAAGGAGACGAAGTGGTCGAGCTGCTGGGCGGGAGCCCGCGTGCGCAGCAGGTCGAGCACGTCCGCGTTCAGCACGGGCTCGCTGCGCTGCGCCGGCCGCGCCTTGCTGCGCAGGCTGAACTCGGCCCCGTGGGCCGCCAGCGCCTCGATCAGCGCGGGCATCTCCCCCGGCTCCGCCTCGATGGTCACCTTGATCATCGTCATTCCCCTTCGCCTTCACCCGACGGTGACGAACGCCCCCGACGGGGAACAGCATAGGGAAAGAAGGCGGGTTGCTGTTAACTGCTTTCCGCTTACTTTCTCTCTACTTCCCCTCTGCTTTCCGCCTGCTGTCCCCGTCCAGCTCCCGCAGGGCCGCACGGGCGCGCTCGACGAGGCGGGGCGTCCCGGCGTCCCGGAGGGCGGACGTGTAGAAGCGCCGGGCTTCCGGGACACGGCCGAGGTCGCGCAGGCAGTCGCCGATGGTGAGGTAGGTGTCGGGGCGGTCTCCGGTGTCGTCGGTGCGGCCGAAGAGGACGAGCGCGCGGCGGGCGTACCCGAGTCCGTCCGCCGGCCTGCCGCGCAGCCGGGCGAGGACGGCGAGACGGCGCAGGCACTGTGCCTGCGCGGCGACACGGTCCAGCTCCCGGTTCAGTTCCAGCGCCGTGCGGGTGTGCTCCTCCGCGATGTCCAGGGCGCCCATACGCTCCGCGCAGACCCCCAGGTGCTGGTGGGAGCGGGCCATCTCCTCGGGTGCGTCACGGGCGACGGCCGAGCGCAGTGCGGCGTCGAACTCGGCGTGCGCCGCCTGGTAGTCCTCCATGAGCACGTACAAGGTGCCGATCTGATTGCGCAGTTCCTCCGCCTGCGCCCCATCACCAGTGCTCTCGCAGAGAGCCAGCGCCGAGCGGCAGTGGGCCATGGCGGTGTCCAGGTCCCCCTCGTCCTCGGCCAGGTAGGCCAGGCTCCGGTGGCAGGCACCGACCGCGCCGGCGTCCTCGAACCTCGCGAAGACCTCCTGTGCCTCCTCGAAACCGGCTCTGGCCTCCGCCGGGCGTCCGTCGTACTGGTTCAGCATGGACAGCTGGTAAAGGGTGGCGGCGGCATCCCGTTCCCGGCCCAGCTCCCGGAAGGCCGTGCGGGCCCGGCGGTACCGGACCTCGGCGGTGCGGTGATCGCCTTGTTCGTGCTCGATGGACCCGAGCTGGTGCTCGGCGAAGGCGACACCCAGCGGGTCGCCGGCCGCCGTGCTGACGGCCAGCGCCCGTTCCAGGTGCTCGCGCGCCTCCCGCATGTCGCCCCGGTCCCGGGCGATGAGACCGAGCTGGCGATGGACGACGGCCTCCGACTCCGTGCCCGGTTCGCTCCACTCCAGCATGCGCCGGCACAGGGCCCGTTCCGTCGTCCAGCGGCCCATGGCGTGCAGCACCCCGCACAGGCGGCGGCCCAGCGCTCCTGCCTCCCGGTGCAGCCGGACGGCGTCGAGATGGTGCAGGGACTCGAACGCCGCGTCGACGCGTACCGGTTCGGGCAGACCGGTGTCGGAGAAGACCCCCTCCGTGTACGCGGCCGCCCGGCGGTGGGCGTCCTGTGCGGCCTCCGGGTCGAGACGGTCCAGTTCGGCCGCGGTCCAGCGGTGAACGCTCCACAGCGGCACACCGGCCGTGTCCTTGCCGTCCTCGGCCAGCAGCCCGGACGTGGCCAGCGCATCGAGGCGCTCGCGCGTCCCCTCCGGACGGTCCGGCGCACCGTCCGGGCCGGTGAACGCCGACGCCGGGACGGGCACACGATGCACCGCCGCGCGGTGCAGCAGGATGCGGCTCGCCGGGTCCAGCGTGGACAGCAGGTCGCCGAGCAGGGCGTCGGCGGCCGTGAGGCTCAGCGCCTCCTGCACGGCGGGACGCAGCTCGCCCCGGACGCGGGCGCGCGCGGCGTCGAGGCCACCGCCGAGCCGGCCGATACGGCCCGCCAGGTCGTCCGTCGTCCGTCCGGCGCCGAGGAGCGCTTCCAGATAGGCGTACGTACGGGGATGACCGCCGACGACCTGCCGGATCTCCCGCCACTTCCGCCAGGGCAGCCGCCGCGACAGGGGCAGCCGCAGTCGCATCAGATCGGTCTCGTCCGGGGTGAGCGGAGGAAGCGGGAGCTGGTGCAGACGCCGGGAGGCGGGTCCGTCCGCCGTCGGGAGGGGATGACGCGAGGCGATCAGCAGCGAGGTGGCCGTGACCTGAGTGGTCCACGCGGTGAGGAAGTCCGCCAGTTCGGGATCGGTGAAACGGATCCGGCCGCGCGGGTCGCGGATCAGGTTGGCCTCGAAGTCGTCCAGCACCACCGTCAGCGACCGGGCAGGTCCTTCCGGCGCCGTGGGACGAACCTCCTTGCCCGTGCCCGCACTCGGGCCCGCGTCGGTGGCGGTGAGGCCGGCGAGGACGGCCAGGCGCGCGGACCAGGGCCGCTCCGTGTCGGACAGCTCGGATATCCGTGCGTCGTCCGTCTCCCCCGCGAGCACCTCCGCCGCGCCGCGCAGGATCTCGTCGGGACCGACCGGGCCCTTCAGCAGCACGGGAGAGGTCGACGCGGCCCGCAGCCGCAGCAACTCGCCGACGAAGGCGGTCTTCCCGACCCCGCCCACCCCGTGCACGACGAGCCCGGAGCCGTCGTCGGCCAGGGCGTTCGACGCGAGGCGCAACTGCGCCCGGCGGCCCACGAACGAGCCGAGCGGCAGCGCGAGCGGCGCCTCGGGCGCGGCGGCCTGCGTCGGGGCCTCACCGCGGTCGGGTTCCACCCGCTCCGGGCGGGGCCCGGCGAAGAGAACCGGCACATGCCATTCCGGCAGCCAGTCGTTGCCGGCGCGGCGGAGGCGTTCCTGCTCGGTGCGGGCGTCGTGCAACGCCTCCCACAGGGGCCGGCCCGCGGCCAGCCCGGCGTACATGTCGGCCATCAGCGCGCCGGCGTACGCGTCCCGGACCGGTGCGGACATGGCGACGACGGCGGGC
The DNA here is from genome assembly GCF_053597295.1 of Streptomyces sp. NPDC001450. Lineage (NCBI taxonomy): Bacteria > Bacillati > Actinomycetota > Actinomycetes > Kitasatosporales > Streptomycetaceae > Streptomyces > Streptomyces sp. NPDC001450. The sequence continues at coordinate 56,833 of NZ_JBSFHY010000035.1, read as the reverse complement.
GCGCCGGACTCCGTGAGGCTCTGCGCCAGCCCGGGCAGAGACCTACTGTGGTGCGCCGGCTCGACGGGCCCGGCGGGAGAGCGGTTCACCGACGCCGCCGTCGAACAGCCCGCCAGGACCACCGCGGGGACACCGTGGGTGCCTCGCAGGGCCCGGCACAGGGCGTCGGCGGTCACCGGCTCGCGTTCCCCGGCCTCGTCCTCCAACAGGAGTTCGCCGGGCCTGGCGTGGCAGACGATGTGGACGACGTCGGCTGGTCTCTCCGCCAGCGCGGCGCCGAGCGCGGCGAGACTGCCGGAGCTGAGCACCCGTAGGTCCGCACGGCCCGGGATCCTGGACACGGCAGCCGCCAGACGCGCCGTCTCCGCGTCCAGGTCGAGCAGGGGCTCCCGGCGGCCGGGGGCCTTGCGGGGCCCGGCGAGCAGAACGAGCAGCCGCAGCGGCCGGTCCGGCCGGCCGGCGTGTGCGGGCACGAGGTGGTCGCCGAAGCTGCGGTACGGACGGATGGTGGGGTGGAGCGCCAGCGGTGCCGACCGACCGGGCAGCGTCAGGGCCTCCCACGGCAGCCCGTCGAGCCGGCCCCGTTCCGCCTCGATGGTGAGCGGCAGGCCGTGCTCCCTCGCCGCCCCGCTCTCCGATGCCGTGGTGAGGGCGCGGAGCGTCGGGACGCCCACCGCCTCGGCGAGCAGGCCTCCCAGACGCCGCATCAGCACCTGGGGTGGGACGCCGGTCGCGCGTCGGCGAGCGCCCCGGCCGGCGGCCTCGTACGCCCGGTGCAGCGCCTGCACGGTCTCCGTCAGGGAGAAGGACACATCCGCACCAGGACCTTCGGCGACAATCTCCGAGCCGGCGCTGAGGGTGACGGCGGCATGCCGGATGCGAAGCCGCCAGTGCAGTGGGCCGGGGGGTAACGCCGACAGCGGTTCATCGAGCACAGGGGTCCCCCTGCCCGTGGACGGCCGCGTGGACGGCTTTCGGTTTCGCGGCGGCGCCCGCCTCGCAGACGTACACGACGGTCGGCTCCTCCTTCGCGTCGAGTGGCGCGGTGACGTACAGGACGGCACCGGCCAGCACCAGCAGCGCGGCCAGCAGGGTCTCCCGCCGGGCCCGCAGCAGGGACTGCCGTACCTGCCAGGCGTGGATCCAGGCGAGCAGTCGCTGTTGCAGACGCTGGATCAGCAGTGCGTTCCGCCGGGCGACGGCCGCCTCGTGGGTCAGGACCCGCACCCGCGCGGGATCGCTCTCACGGGCCAGCAGGGCTTCGAGACGGGCCGCCACGGTCAGCCGCAGCCGGCGCTCCCGCCGCAGCGCGGCCGGGTCGGTGGCGTACGGGCCGTAGAAGTCGCTCGGTGACCGGTCGATCAGCTTCCGCAGACCGGCCAGGTCCGGTGAGCCGAGATCGTCGAGCGTGGCCGTCCGTGGGCTGAGCACCTCGCTGGTGCGCCACACCACCCAGACGACCCCGACGACGGCCAGCAGCATGCCGCCGGCCGCCGCGGCCACGTCTCCGGCGTCGTTCAGGTCCTTGACGATCACGAGTGGCCCACCCGCCAGCACCAGAGCGCCGACTCCCGCCGCCGCTCCGGTGATCCAGCGGGCCGTGGCGCGCATGTCGTCGACGGAGGCCCGCAGATCGGCGAGCACGGGGTCGGGGCCCGGGTCGCCGGCCGGCGGCTCGGCGGGGCTGCTCATCCCGGGAACGAGGAATCGTCGTCCGGCCCTGCGCCGTCCTCGTCGTGGCCGCGCAGGTCGGGTGGTGCCTGGTCGTCGGGGAGTTCTTCGTGCCGCACCCATCCGGTTCCGTCGAAGTACTCCACGGTCGTGCCGTTGAACCGGATGTCGCCCACTTCGGGCTGCGGCGGTGGTGAACCCATGACCGGATTATCCGCAGAATTCAAACCAGTTGCACCGGATGTACCGAACTCGGCGAGTAGTCTTCCGAGTGACGACGACTCCCCCGCACTCAGCCGAGGACACCCAACTCCCTTACTACGCACCGCATCCGTCTCCTGCGACGAAGGGCTACCGCCGTGTACCGCCTGACACTCAGCCCACACGCCCGGGGCACCAGAGTCGAGTCACTCCACGGGCTGATCGAGAGTTCCGGACTCGTCACCACGGTGCAGACGTCGGTCGGTCCGGACGACACGACCGGAGCGATCCTCGAGGCGGCTCCGCGTCTTGCGGAGGACCAGGACGTCAGGCCCAACGGGCTGATCGTGAGCCGCGTCGGGATGTACCGCATCGTCTGGGGCGTCGTCAGCCATCCCACCGGAAGCCTTGCGGTCCTCACCCCGCTGCCGGCCTACGAGGGACAGCCCTCCGACTGGATCCGCCACTACATGAGTGAGGTGCTCGATCCCGTCATGGCTCTCTCCGGCCGCGGCCACCGCACCGGAGGCGGCGGCAACGGGACGGTGACCGACCCGGAGTTCGCGCGGGCGTTCGGGGAGGCCTACGTCTGACCCGGATCCCTCGCGCGAACGGGAACCCCGGCGGGACGGGCGGCGGCCGTCTCGGGTGGTGGTGCACGGGGCGGGGCACGACAGCCCCGACAGGGACGGTCCCCACCGTTACAGCGGGCGACTGTAGGCCCGTCTCCCCTGGTCGGACGGTGCTCGGGAGCGGAACCCTCGGGCCTCATGACCATCCTCACCCTCCGTTTCACCGCCACCCCCCGCGGCGCCCGCCTCGCCCGCCGGCTCGCCGCCCAGCAGATGGACGCCTGGGGCTGGCCGTACGGCGGCACGGCGAACGACACCGTCGAGCTGATCGTCGCCGAGCTGACCGCGAACGCCGTCACCCACGGCCGGGTCCCCGGCCGGGACGCCGAGCTGCGGCTGCGCCGGCGGGACGGCGAGGGCGTGGTCCGTATCGAAGTGAGCGACACCCGCGGCGAGCGGGTGCCCGTGGTGCGGGACGCCGGGAGCGAAGAGGACGGCGGGCGGGGGCTCGTCCTGGTCGCAGCACTCGCCAAGGAATGGGGCACGGCACCACGCCCCGGCTCCCCCGGCAAGACCGTGTGGGCTGTCGTGCCCACCGGTGTCCCAGCAACACCGGCAGCCGGAGCCTTCCGTGGGCAGGGCGACGGCAGCCGGAGCCTTCCGTGGGCAGGGCGACGGCAGCCGACATGCCGCAGCCGATGAACTCACCGCTCTGAGTCAGGACATGGGTCTGATCTGACCGAGAGCGGCAGGACGCCGGGCTGCGGCTCAGCCGAGGGATACCGGGAACGTGGACGTCAGTAGTGGTACCGGGCCTTGATGATCACGACTTCCTTCTCGGTGGCCCGGTAGACGAGCCGGTGCTCGTCATCGATCCGGCGGGACCAGTAGCCGGACAGGTCACCCGTCAACAGTTCCGGTCTGCCAGTACCGCTGAAGGGATTCACGGCACCGGTGCGGCCCTGCCAGGGGACATATGCTGCTGAGGACGCTGATCCGGCCGGGCGAGAGCCGGCTGCACCGCCTGGGAGGACGGATGCTCACACGGCTCGAGGTCGACGGCTTCAAGAACCTTCTGGGACTCACGGTCGAGCTGGGTCCGTTCACCTGTATCGCGGGCGAGAACGGTACGGGCAAGTCCAACGTCTTCGACGCGATCCAGTTCCTGAGCCTGCTCGCCGACCGCTCGCTGATGGAGGCGGCGCAGGAGGTCAGGGGCACTCAAGGCGAGCGACACGGCGACGCACGCGACCTGTTCTGGAACGGCTACGACGAGGGCACGCACCGGATGCGGTTCGCGGCGGAGATGCTGGTGCCGCCGCAACCGGTCGAGGACGATTTTGGACGGCCGGCCGTACCGACGACGTCCTTCCTGCGCTACGAGCTGGAACTCGGCTATCACCCCCCCAGCGGAGCTGAGAAGATCGGCAGGCTGTCGCTGCTGCACGAAAGCCTGCGGCACATCAAGCAGGGGGATGCGCGGGCTCGGCTCCGCTTCCCCCACTCCAAGGCGCGGTTCCGCGACGCGGTCGTCACCGGACGGCGTTCCGGCGTCTCCTACATCTCCACCACGGTGGAGGGAACCGAGTCCGTGATCCGCATTCACCAGGACGGGGGAAGCCGTGGCCAGCCGCGGCCCGCGGCGGCATCGCGAGCCCGTGCCACGGTGGTGTCGACGGTCAACACCAGTGACGATCCCACCATCCTGGCCGTACGCCGGGAGATGCAGTCCTGGCGGCGGCTCGCCCTCGAACCGTCGGCGCTGCGCAGCTCCGACAACTACACGGGCTCCCGGTCGATGGGCCCCGACGGTCTGCACCTGCCCGGCACCCTGTTCCGCATCGCGCTGCACACCTCACCGGACGACCCCGCCCAGGTCTACTCACGCGTGGCCGGCCGACTGTCCGACCTGTCGGGCCTCCAGGTGCGCACGCTCGACGTCCAAGAGGACGACGTACGGGAACTGCTCACCATCAGGCTGCACGAGATCAGCGGCATGGTGCTGCCCGCCCGAAGCCTCTCTGAGGGAACGCTGCGGTTCCTGGCCCTGTGTGTGCTGCTGGAAGACCCCGAAATCCGGGGCTTGGTGTGCATGGAGGAACCGGAGAACGGCATCCATCCGGCCAACCTCTCGGCGATGGTGGATCTCGTGCGGGATCTCGCCGTCGATCCGCAGGAGACTCCGGGAGACGACAACCCGTTCCGTCAGGTCCTCATCAACACGCACTCCCCTGGGCTCGTGCAGCTCGTGGACTCCCAGGATCTGCTGTTCGCCGACACGGCCGCCTTCCGCACGGAGACGGGACAGGTGACCCGACGGCTGAGACTGCGTCCGCTGGCCGGAACCTGGCGGGCGGCAGGCGAGACGGGTGACTACGTCACCAAGCTCGACATCCTGCCGTACCTCGAGTCACCACCGGACGCCCAGCTCACCCTCGACCTGGACGGGCGAGCCACATGACCGTACGCGTCCTGTTCCTGAGCGAGGGCACCAGCGACCAGGGCCTCGTGGCCCACGTGGAGGGGATCGCGGCGGATCTGGGGGTTGCGGTGACCGTCAGCGCACCGGACCTACGGTGGCTGCGGTCCTCGGTGGGACACTCCGTCGCGGACAAACTGCGAACGGCGAGGGATCTCGGGGCCACCTACGATCTCGCGGTGGTCCAGCGGGATGCGGACCGCGGATCACCGGACATCCGCAACGCAGAGATCGCGGATGCCGTCGGCGAGACCTGGCCGGGTCTCCCGCACGTTCCCGTCGTACCGGTGCGCATGCTCGAAGCGTGGCTGCTCCTCGACGAGCAGGCCATCCGGGAAGTGGCCGGCAACCCACGAGGACGCATGCCCCTGGAGCTGCCGAAAGCAGCCGCCGTGGAACGCGTCGCCGACCCGAAGCAACGCCTCAAGGACACCCTCGCGAAGGCCAGCGGCTGCAAGGGCCGACGCCTAGCGGAGCTGCAGCAGCGCTTCCCACGAAACCGGCACAGACTGCTCGACCTGCTCGACCGCCACGGGCCAGTGGGCCAGGTTCCCTCGTGGCAGACGTTCGTGGCGGATCTTTCCGCCGCGCTGCGCGGCCTCTGACCCCGGTCGCCCTCGTCCCACCGCACGCGGTCATGAAGAGCGGGGCGCGGTCGATGACCGGCCGATGACTCCCGGGTCCGCAGAGCCACCCGAGCTGGCAGGATAAGGAGGAGTTGTAAGGGGCACGGGTTTCACCGGGGAGCGGGAGCAGCCGATGGCCAGGGGTGGCGACACCGTCGTACTGAGGGACGTCCTCGACATCAAGGAGGACGTCTACGCCGGCGACTTCAAGGTCGAGCTGTCCCAGGGGTTCACCGGTGACTCGGCGGGGCGGGTCGAGGAGTACGTCGTCACGCCGCAGCTGAGGGAGCAGTTCGACAAGGCGCTGAAGCTGGTGCGCGGCGCCGTGCGGAAGAACGCCTCGTACGCCGCCTATCTGCACGGTTCCTTCGGCGCCGGCAAGAGCCACTTCCTGACCGTGCTGCACGCCGTGCTCAACGGAGACGCCTCGGTACGGGCCAAGCCGCGGCTGAGGGAGGTCATCGCCGAGCACGACGAGTGGCTGCGCGGCAAGAAGTTCCTGATGGTGCCGTACCACCTGGTCGGCGCGGCGAACCTGGACGAGGCGCTGCTCGGCGGGTACGTGCGGGCCGTGCGCGAGCAGCACCCCAACGCGCCCACCCCGACCGTGTTCCGCTCCGACGCGATGCTCGCGGACGCCCGGCGGATGCGGGAGCAGCTCGGCGACGACGCGTTCGTCCGGCTGCTGCCCGCCGACGGCGGTGCCACCGCGGGCGGTGACGACGATGACGAGCTTCAGGTGATCGGCGCCGGCGGGGCCTGGACCTCCGGTGAGCTGGACGACGCCTTCACCGCCCCGGCCGGGGACTCGCGCCGTGAGCGGCTGGTGTCCGCGCTGCTCACCGGGCCGATGCGGTCGTACGCCGAGAGCGCTCGCGGCGACGCCGCCAAGTACGTGCCGCTGGAGAACGGGCTGTCCGCGATCAGCCGGCACGCGCGTGCGCTGAACTACGACGGTGTCGTGCTGTTCCTCGACGAGCTGGTGCTGTGGCTCCAGGCGCACATGCGGGACCGGACCTTCGTCAACAGCGAGATCCAGAAGCTGGTGAAGCTGATCGAGTCCGGGGACGCCGACCGGCCGGTGCCCATCGTGTCGTTCATCTCCCGTCAGCGCGACCTGTCCCAGCTCGTCGGTTCCGACGTGCTCGGCGCCGACGTCAAGGCCATGGAACAGGCGCTCGAATACCTGAACGAGCGGTTCGACACGGTCGACCTCGAGGACCGCAACCTGCCGGAGATCATCAAGGAGCGGGTGCTGAAGCCGCTGCCCGGCAAGGACGTGGTGCTGGAGAGCGCCTTCGGCGGGGTCGACCGGTCCAACCAGCAGGTCAAGGACATCCTGCTGGACGGCGGCGGCGCCACCCACGCCGACTGGACCGACTTCCGCGCCGTCTACCCCCTCTCGCCCGCGCTGCTCAACGTGCTCGTCGCCCTCTCCGGCGCCCTCCAGCGCGAGCGCACCGGTCTGAAGCTGGTGCAGCAGCTGCTGCAGAAGAACGCGGGCGCCGCCGTCGGGCAGCTCATCCCGCTCGGTGACCTGTGGGACGTCCTCGTCGACGGCTCCGGAGCCGCCTTCACCGACAAGCTGAAGCGCGAGTCCGAGGCGGCCGTGAAGTTCTACGGCAAGGCGCGCACCCATCTGCTGGAGAAGTACGGCTCCGACACGCACGCCGACTTCCGGGCCGACGACCGGTTCGTGAAGACCCTGCTGCTGGGCGCACTCGCCCCGGACGTGCCCGCGCTGCGCCGGCTGACCGGGGCCCGGCTCGCCGCCCTCAACCACGGCTCGGTGCGCTCCCGTACCGTGCCGGCCGGTGACGTCGTCGTACGGCGCATGCGGGACCTCCAGGCCGCGTTCCCGTCCGAGGTGCGCTCCGACGGCGAGACCGACCCGGTGTTCTCGCTGCACCTGTCCGAGCTGGACATCGAACCGCTGCTCGACGCCGTCGCCGAGGAGGACAAGGCGGGCGTGCGCCGGGTGTGGCTGCGCGACCGGATCTGGGAGGCCGCCGGCGTCCGGGACGGGCAGTTCGTCGCCGAGAAGGAGATCGTCTGGCGGGGCACCCGGCGCCTCGCCGAGTTCGTCTTCGGCAACGTACGGGACCGGGCCGACCTGCCCGACGAGCAGTTCACCCCGGCGACCGCGGGCAACGTGCGGTTCGTCGTCGACTACCCCTTCGACGACGGCGACCACTACCCCAGCGACGACTTCCACCGCGTGGAGCAGCTGAGGAAGGACGGGGTGACCGCGCCGACCCTGGTGTGGCTCACCGACTTCTTCTCCGACCAGCGCCGCGCCCAGCTCGGCCGGCTGATGCGGATCAACTTCCTGCTGGAACGGGACCGGCTCACCGACTACACCGGCAACTTCCCGCCCGACGACCGGGCCAAGGTCCGGCGCCAGCTGGAGGTGGCCCGCGACACCCTCACCGACCAGCTCACCGGCGCCCTCGCCGAGGTGTACGGGCTGGCCCGGCCGACCGACGCCAACCCCGGCCCCGAGGTGCCCGACGGCCGCCACGTGCTCTCGCTCCAGCCGGAGTTCGCCCAGCCGCGCGAGGAGGGCGGCAAGGGCTTCGAAGCGAATGTGCAGCATCTGGCCGACGGCATGTTCTCCGCGCTGTACCCGAAGCACCCCGACTTCGGACTCGACGGGAAGGGACAGCGCAAGGCGGTGAGCCCGGCCGAGCTGCGGACAGCCCTGGAGTGGATCACCCGGGCCATGGACGAGGGGGGGCGCGCTCAGAACGTCGACAGCCACCACCTGAAGACCGTCAAGCGGATCGTGGAGCCGCTGGAGCTGGGCACGGTGCACGACGGCCCGCTGGTCATGCGGCAGGACTGGCGCACCCGGATCAACCAGGCCGCCTCCGCGCACAAGCAGCGCGGTGACCTCGCCGTCGAGGACATCCGCGGCTGGATCACCAGGGACCTCGGCTACGGCGGCCTCGACAAGCTCACCGGGAACCTGCTCATCTCCGCGTACGCCCTGCTCGACGACCGGGCCTGGGTGTACCAGGGCGGCCCGGAGCGGGAGGCGCCCGCGCTGCACGAGATCGGGCCCGGCTGGTCGCTGCGCTCGCAGCCGCTGCCCAGCGAGGACGAGTACGCGGCGGCCCGGGAGCGGGCGGCCCGGCTGTTCGGCGTCTCCGCCAAGCCGAACATGTATGCCCGGAACGTCAACCGGCTCGCCGAGGACATCCGCGCCAAGGCGGACGCCTGGGAGCGGGACGTCGCCGGGGTGCGGGCCTCGCTGGACCGGCACGCGGCACTGCTCGGCCTCGACGCCCCCGGCGAGCCCGCCGCCCGGGTGGCGATCCTGCGGGAGGCCGCCGGGCTGCTCGCCCGGCTGACCCGGCACGGCAGCGACGCCACCGCCCTGGTGCGCGAGCTGGCCTCCGCGTCCTGCACGGCCACCGAGCGGGACTTGAGCACGACCATGGGCAGCGCCGGTGAGGTGCTGCGGGCGCTGGACGACGCCGCCTGGCCGGCGCTGACCAACGTGCGCGGGCTCACCGGCCGGGAGGACGGCGTCGGCGACCGGGCCCGGCGGCTCTTCGGCGAGATCGCCCTCGCCGCCCGGGCCTCGGAGTTCGAGCGGTCGCTGGTGCCGGTGCTCGGTCACGCCGGTGAGAAGGCCAACTCCATCATCAACGCCGCGCTCCAGGTGGAGACCGTGTTCGCGCCGCGCCAGGAGCCGGCACCGGGGGCGCGGGACGTGCGGGTGAGCGAGCCGGAGGTCGCCACGCACCATCCGCGGCCGGGAGCCGGCGGTGCCGTACCGGCCGGGTCGGACGGGTCCCACGGGGCGGACGGGGCCGTCGTACCGGCGGCACGGCCGGCGGGCGCGCCCCGGGCGTCGTCCGGGCGGCGGCTCATCGCGGCCGGTGGGGCCACCCCGCTGGAACAGCGGCTGGCCGACGGGCTGGCGGGCGTCCGCGACGACATCCGCGCCTTCCTGGCCGCGCATCCGGACGCCTCGGTGGAGATCAGCTGGAAGCCGGTCGCACCCGCGGACGAGTCCGCGGGCGAGTCCTCCGCCGGGGACGCCGAAGGGGCCCGCTGATGGCGGCCCGGCCCGCCGCCGGACGGCGAGCCATCGAGGTACTGCTGGAGACGGAGCTGCCCCGGGCCGAGGGGCGGCGGCTGGTGCTGGTCGACGCCGTGTGGGCGGGCGGCGACGAGGAGCGGGAGTTCACCGTGCGGGTGGACGGCGCCGCCCGGCGCGTGCACGTCACCGACCAGGACTCGCCGCTCGGCATCGCCGACGCCTGGCGGCGCCACACCACCGAGACCGACCCCGGCGGGGACAGCGTCCTCGTCGTCACCGGCAGGGTCCCCGCCGACCAGCTCGGCTGGGACCTGCGCGGACACGCCGTGCGGCGCAGGCCGCTGGCCGTCGAGCAGGCCGACATCGTCAAGCAGCTGTTCGGGGCCGGTGACCTGGACACCCGCATGGTGCGCGAGACCTGGCTGCTCGACGCGCTACTGGAGGCCGAACCGCCCGGCGGCTGGCCCAGGGCCGGGTCCGTCCTCACCCGCGACCGGGCGCTGCGCGCCCTGCTCGCCGCCCGCGTCGGCCTCGGCGACATGCGCGCCGACTCCCTCGACCTGGATGCCGACACCCTCTTCGACTGGAGCCGCACCCTGGCCGGTCCCCGGCTGTTCGCCGAGCTGCCCGACCAGCAGCGGGCCGGACTGGCGGAGTGGCTGGAGGAGGTGACCGGGCCGGCCGCGCCCACCCTGCTCGCGCTGGCCGCCGACGGGCGGGGCGCCGACGCGCTGCCGCTCGGCGCGCTCGCCTCGGCCGTCCTCGCCTGCCCGTCGGCCGCCGACGCCGGGTTCGCGCTCGGCACGCTGTTCGGCCGGGCGCTCGGCTCGTTCGACGTACTCGGCCCGTACGCGGCCGCGGCCACCGGCGTGCTCACCCGGTGGATCGCACAGGCCGAGGCGGGCGGAGGAGCGGGCGCGGACGCCCGGAGCCGGGTGCTGGCCGTGCTGGAGCGTGCCGACCAGCTCGCCGAGACCGCCCGGCTGACCGGCCTGCTGGCCGGGGACCGGCTGCTGCCCTCCGGCTACCGGACGCGACTGCGGTCCCTCGCCGCCGCGCTCGACGGACGGCCCGGCCCGGCACAGGCCGCGCTGCGCGACCTCGCCGACCACCAGCTCGCCGTCCTGCACACCGACTCCACCGAGCGCGCCCGGACCGCCGTACGCCTGCTGCGCTGGCTCGACACCCCGCAGCCCGCCCCGGGCTCGGTCGGCAGGAGCGTGCGCCACCACATGGAGTCCACCGGCTGGGTGGACCTGGCGACCGGGATACTCGCCGAAGGCGACGCCTCGCGGGACAGCGAGGTCGGTGAGGCGTACCACCGGCTGATCGCCCGGGTACGCGACCGGCGCCGGCAACTCGACGAGCAGTTCGCCGCCGTCCTCGCCACCTGGACCGAGGCGGCCTCCCAGCAGGCGCCGAACGGGGCGCTGCTGATCGAGGACGTGCTGGCGGAGGCAGCGGCGCCGCTCGCCCGGGACGGCGGACGGCCGCTCATCCTCGTCCTGGACGGGATGAGTGCCGACGTGGCCGTCGAACTCGCCGCCGGGTTCGACCGGCGGAACTGGACCGAGATCGTCCCCGCCGCGGAGTCGGGCCGGCTCGCCGCCGTCGCCATGCTGCCCACCCTGACGAAGATCAGCCGGACCTCGCTGCTCTGCGGAGCACCCGCCGAAGGCGGCCAGGACGTGGAGCGGGCCGGTTTCACGGCCTTCTGGAAGAAGCGCCGCCGGGAGGCGGTTCTCTTCCACAAGGGCGGCTACGAGGGAACGGCCGGGCACCGGCTCGCGCCCGAACTCCTCGGCGCGCTCGCCGACGACAGGACGCTCGTCGGGGTGATCCTCAACACCATCGACGACGCCCTCGCCGACGGACGCGAGAGCGGGCGCGCCCGCTGGCGCACAGGGGACATCGCCAAGCTGGCCGATCTGCTGGGCGCCGCCCTCGGCGCCGGCCGCCCGGTCCTGCTCGTCTCCGACCACGGGCACGTCCTGGACCGGGGCCCGCGCGAGGCGGGTCCCGCGGTCGCCGAGGGCGTACAGGGAGCCCGCTGGCGTACCGGACCCGCCCAGCCCGGCGAGGTGGAACTCGCCGGGCCGCGTGTCCGGGCCAATGGCGGGCGCGTCACCGCCGCCTGGCGCGACGACCTGCGCTACACCGCCCGCCAGGCCGGCTACCACGGTGGCGCCTCACTCGCCGAGGTCACCGTGCCCGTGCTGGCGTTCGTGCCGTCCGACAGCGAGATCCCGGCCGGCTGGGCGGCACTGCCCGCCGAGAACACCGCCCCCGAGTGGTGGCGGGGCGCCGCCGAACCGGCACAGCCGCAGGAGACCGTGCCCGCCCCGCCCCGCGGCAAGGGCGGCCGCAAACAGCCGACGCAGTCCGAAGGGCTGTTCCCGCAGCTGCCGCAGCCGGGCCACGTCACGCCGGGCGAACAGACCGTGCGCAGCAAGCCGTACGAGACGCAGCGCGAGTTCGTGCGCAACGCGCCGGCCGGACCGGCCGTGGCCGCCGCGCTCGACGCGCTGCTCGAAGCGGGCGGCAAGCTGTCCCCGGCGGCCGTCGCGGCCGCCGCCCAGGCCGCAACCGGCAAGTCCGAACGCAACCCGCAGCGGTTCGTCACCATGCTCGAACGACTCCTGAACATCGACGGCTACCCCGTGCTCCAGCTGGTGGAGTCCGGGCGCACCGTCCACCTCGACAAGGAGCTGCTGCGGCAGCAGTTCCTGGAAGGCACGCCCTCGTGAACACCGCAGACGGCCCCCGGGCAGCCGGCATCAGCCCCGCCCGCGCCCGGGACGTGGTCGACGCGCTGCGCCGCGGCACCGTGCCGCAGCAGGGGCTCGGGCTGTTCGCCGTCGGCCTGGACCGGTTCGCGGACGCCCTCGACGACGACCTCGCCACCGTCGCCCGCGGCGGCTCCGCCTTCCACGCGCTGCGCGGTGAGTACGGCTCCGGCAAGACGTTCTTCGCCCGCTGGCTCGCCGAGCGGGCCAAACGGCGGGGCCTGGCCGTCAGCGAGGTGCAGATCTCCGAGACGGAGACTCCGCTGCACCGGCTGGAGACCGTGTACCGGCGGCTCACGGAACGGCTGGCGACGGCCACCCATGCGCCGTCCGCCCTGCGCGCCGTGGTCGACTCCTGGTTCTACGCGCTGGAGGAGGAGGTTCTCGACGCCGGGGACGCCGACCAGGACGACGAGGCCGGACTCGCCCGCGCCGTCGACGAGCTGCTGGAGCGGCGGCTCACGGACGTCGCCCGCACGACCCCCGCCTTCTCGGCCGCGCTGCGCGGCTACCGCGAGGCCGTGGCGGCCGGTGACGGAGCCCGCGCCGAGGCACTGATCGCCTGGCTCGGCGGCCAGAAGTCCGTCGCCGCCTCCGCCAAACGGGCCGCCGGGGTACGCGGCGACCTGGACCACTTCGCCGCGCTCGGGTTCCTCCAGGGGCTGCTGACCGTGCTGCGGGACTGCGGTCACCCCGGGCTGCTCCTCGTCCTCGACGAGGTCGAGACCCTCCAGCGGGTGCGCGGCGACGTCAGGGAGAAGTCCCTCAACGCCCTGCGGCAACTGCTCGACGAGATCGACGCCGGACGGTTCCCGGGGCTGTTCCTCGTCATCACCGGTACCCCCGCCTTCTACGACGGACAGCAGGGCGTGCAGCGCCTGGCACCGCTCGCCCAGCGGCTGGCCACGGACTTCACGACCGACCCACGGTTCGACTCGCCCCGGGCCGTCCAACTGCGGCTGCCCGGCTTCGATCTGGCCTCCCTCGGTGAACTGGGGCGCAAGGTGCGCGGCGTGTACGAGGCCACCGCCCGCAATCCCGAGCGCATCGCGACCCGCGCCGACGACGGCTACCTGGACGAGCTGGCGCGTGCCGTCACCGGATCGCTCGGCGGCAAGGCCGGTATCGCGCCCCGGCTGTACCTGCGGAAGCTGGTCGCCGACGTACTCGACCGGATCGACACCTTCGACGACTTCGATCCCCGCGTCCACTACACGCTCACGGTGAAAGCCTCGGAACTCGACGAGGTGGAGCGCAACGCGGCCGCGAGCGCCGGTGACGTGGAGCTGGAGCTGCCGTGAGCGCCGACGCGCTGGACCTGCTCGACCCGATCCTCACCCACCACATCGTCAACTCGCTGGGCTGGCGCTCCCTTCGGCCGCTACAGGAAGAGGCGATCGGGCCGCTGCTGTCCGGGCAGGACGCCGTACTGCTGGCGCCGACCGCCGGCGGCAAGACGGAGGCCGCCGCCTTCCCTCTGCTCACCCGCGCACAGCGGCACGGGTGGAAGGGCACCGGCATCCTCTACGTCACCCCGCTCAAGGCACTCCTCAACAATCTGCACCCCCGGCTGGAGACGTACGCCGGCTGGGTGGGGCGGACGGCCGAGCTGTGGCACGGCGACATCGCCTCCAGCCGGCGCCGGCGCATCCTTTCCCAGCGCCCGGACCTGCTGCTGACCACCCCCGAGTCGCTGGAGGCGATGCTGGTCAGCGCGAACGTGGACCACCGGGCGTTCTTCTCCGGTGTGCACAGCGTGGTCGTCGACGAGGTGCACGCCTTCGCCGGTGACGACCGTGGCTGGCATCTGCTGGCCGTGCTGGAACGGCTACAGAAGATCGTCGAACGGCCGGTGCAACGGGTCGGCCTGTCCGCCACCGTCGGCAATCCGCACGAGCTGCTGGACTGGCTCCAGGGATCGGGCAAGGGACGCCGACCGGGGCAGGTCATCGCTCCCGGGGTGGCATTCCCCGACACCAAGGGCATGCCGTCCCCGGCGTCCGCCGGTGCGCCCCCGGGTGACATCGAGCTGGACTTCGTCGGCTCGGTCGCCAACGCGGCCACCGTCATCGCCGCCCTGCACCGGGGCGAGAAGCGCCTGGTGTTCTGCGAGACCCGGCGTACCGTCGAGGAGCTGGGCGAGCAGCTCCGGCTGCGCGGTGTCACCACCTTCCTCTCGCACGCCTCGCTCTCCACCGACGAGCGACGGCGCGCTGAGGAGGCGTTCGCCGAGGCCCGGGACTGCGTGATCGTGTCCACCAGCACGCTGGAGCTCGGCATCGACGTCGGCGACCTGGACCGGGTGATCCAGTTGGAGGCACCGGCCACGGTGGCCTCGTTCCTGCAACGGCTGGGCCGCACCGGGCGCCGCCCCGGCACCACCCGCAACTGCCTGTTCCTCGCCCTGACCGACGCCGGTTTCCTGTCCGCGGCGGCCCTGCTGCTGGCCTGGTCGCGCGGCTGGGTCGAGCCGGTGACCGCACCCCCCGAGCCACGGCACCTCATCGCGCAGCAAGTCCTCGCGCTGTGCCTCCAGGAGCACCGGGTCGGGGAGAACCTGTGGCAGGAGTGGTGGGGCGGGTTCGGGCCGTTCGGAGCGGGCGCCGAGCCCGTCGTACGGCACCTCGTCGAGCAGGGATACCTGGAGCGCGACGGCGGCACGCTGTTCATCGGTCCCGAGGCCGAACGCCGCTTCGGGCACCGGCACTTCATGAATCTGACGGCGTCGTTCACCGCCCCGCCGGAGTTCACCGTCCTCAGCGGACGGACAGAGATCGGCCGCACGGACCCGGACCTGCTCACCGAGGAGGTCGAGGGGCCCCGCAAGCTGCTCCTGGCGGGCCGCAGCTGGCTGGTGACGTATATCGACTGGCGGCGCAGGCGCTGCTTCGTGGAGCCCGTGGACGAGGGCGGGCGGGCCAAGTGGAGCGGCTTCGGCCCGGACCGGATCCGCTCCTTCGCGCTGGCCCGGGCCGCCCGCGAGGTGCTGCTCGGTACCGATCCCCCGGTGCTGCTCACCCGCCGGGGCGAGGCGAGACTGGCCGAGGCCCGGGAGACCCACCTGGACGTGGTGCACCCCGCGGGGACCGTCATCACCCGCCGCGGTGACGACGACGTGCGCTGGTGGACGTGGGCCGGTCACCGGGCGAACGCCACGCTGGCCGCGTCACTGCCGTCCGTCGTCCTGCGCCACCGCTTCGTCGACGACCGCTTCATCCGCCTGCGCGACGACGTGACGCGCGAATCCTGGCGCACGGCGGTCGCTGACGCCGGACCGGGACTGACCCTGCCCGAGGTGGACATCCGCGCGGTCCGCGGCCTGAAGTTCGCGGAGGCCCTGCCCGAACGGCTCGCGCAGGCCACCCTCGCGGCCCGGCTGGCGGACGAGGAGGGGGCGCGGACGGCACTGGCGGAGCCGGTGCGGTTCGTCAGCTTCCCGTGACGGACGCCGGGCGCCACGCTGCATCACCCGCCGAAGCTCCACGGGGGTGCCGAACCGCAATGCCCGGCACCCCCGTGGAGGTGCCGGGCATTGCGGTTCGGCTCAGGTCAGCTCAGCGCAGCGCTCAGTGGGCGTGGCCGTGACCGTGGCCGTGGCCCGCCTCGGCCGGCTCCTCTTCCTTCTTCTCGACGACCAGGGTCTCGGTCGTGAGCAGCAGGGAGGCGATGGAGGCGGCGTTCTCCAGGGCGGAGCGGGTGACCTTGACCGGGTCGATGACGCCGGCCTTGACCAGGTCGCCGTACTCGCCGGAGGCGGCGTTGTAGCCGTTGCCCTGCTCCAGCTCCGCCACCTTGGAGACGATGACGTAGCCCTCGAGGCCGGCGTTCTCGGCGATCCAGCGCAGCGGCTCGACGGCGGCGCGGCGGACGACCGAGACACCCGTGGCCTCGTCGCCGGACTTGCCGAGGTTGCCCTCGAGCACCTTGACGGCGTGGACCAGCGCGGAGCCACCACCGGAGACGATGCCCTCCTCGACCGCGGCGCGGGTCGCGGAGATGGCGTCCTCCAGACGGTGCTTCTTCTCCTTCAGCTCCACCTCGGTGGCGGCGCCGACCTTGATGACGCACACGCCGCCGGCCAGCTTCGCGAGGCGCTCCTGGAGCTTCTCGCGGTCCCAGTCGGAGTCGGTGTTCTCGATCTCGGCCTTGATCTGGTTGACGCGGCCGACGACGTCCTCGGAGTTGCCGGCGCCGTCGACGATCGTGGTGTCGTCCTTGGTGACGGTCACGCGGCGGGCGGAGCCCAGCACGTCCAGACCGGCCTGGTCGAGCTTGAGGCCGACCTCCTCGGAGATGACCGTGGCGCCGGTGAGGACGGCCATGTCCTGCAGCATCGCCTTGCGGCGGTCGCCGAAGCCGGGGGCCTTCACCGCGACGGCGTTGAAGGTGCCACGGATCTTGTTGACGACCAGGGTCGACAGGGCCTCGCCCTCGACGTCCTCGGCGATGATCAGCAGCGGCTTGGAGGCACCCGCCTGGATGACCTTCTCCAGCAGCGGCAGCAGGTCCTGGATCGAGGAGATCTTGCCCTGGTTGATGAGGATGTACGGGTCCTCGAGGACGGCCTCCATGCGCTCCTGGTCCGTCACGAAGTACGGCGACAGGTAGCCCTTGTCGAAGGCCATGCCCTCGGTGAAGTCCAGCTCCAGACCGAAGGTGTTGGACTCCTCGACGGTGATGACACCGTCCTTGCCGACCTTGTCCATCGCCTCGGCGATCAGCTCGCCGACCTGCTGGTCCTGGGCGGACAGCGCGGCGACGGCGGCGATGTCGGACTTCTCGTCGATCGGGCGGGCCGAGGAGAGCAGTTCGTCGGAGACGGCCTTGACCGCGGCGTCGATGCCCTTCTTCAGGGCGGCCGGGGAGGCGCCGGCGGCGACGTTCTTCAGGCCCTCGCGCACCAGCGCCTGGGCGAGCACGGTGGCGGTGGTGGTGCCGTCACCAGCGATGTCGTTGGTCTTGGTCGCCACCTCCTTCACCAGCTGGGCGCCGAGGTTCTCGTACGGGTCCTCGACCTCGATCTCGCGGGCGATGGTGACACCGTCGTTGGTGATGGTGGGGGCACCGAACTTCTTGTCGATGACGACGTTGCGGCCCTTGGGGCCGATCGTCACCTTCACCGTGTCGGCCAGCTTGTTGACGCCGCGCTCGAGGGCGCGACGGGCGTCCTCGTCGAACTTCAGGATCTTCGCCATGACAGCGGGAGCCCTCTCGGAAATCTGTGGGTGAAAAAAGAACTGCGCCCCGGCGCCCGGCTTCTTGGGTGGTCGCGGGGGCCAGGGGCGCAGCTGGAAGCAACTGAGTGCTGGAGGTGATTACTTCTCGATGATCGCGAGGACGTCGCGAGCCGAGAGGACGAGGTACTCCTCGCCGTTGTACTTCACCTCGGTGCCGCCGTACTTGCTGTACAGGACGACGTCGCCGACCTTGACGTCGAGCGGAAGGCGCTCGCCGTTCTCGAAGCGGCCCGGGCCCACGGCGAGGACGGCGCCCTCCTGGGGCTTCTCCTTCGCGGTGTCCGGGATGACCAGGCCAGAGGCCGTGGTCTGCTCGGCGTCCAGCGGCTGGACCACGATGCGGTCCTCGAGCGGCTTGATGGCAACCTTGGAGCTGGCGGTCGTCACGATCCGACCTCCCCCTTCGGAGATCTCACGGGGTTAACTGTCTGAGGTGGCGACCAGGTCGATCCGTCGTCGCGGGTGCCGGACCTGCCCGTCGCGTTTGTTGGCACTCTCATCTGCCGAGTGCCAGAGCCGAGACTATGACCGCGATTAGCACTCGGTCAAGCGGAGTGCCAATGCCGTGCGGCGCGTCGGCCGAGTTGGGGGTACGCGGAGCTGCTCGGTCGCCGGTGCCGGCCCCACCGCCCCGGGGGCTGCCGGCCCCCAGACCCCCGCTTCGGCCCTGAACGGGCCTCGCCCTCAAGCGCCGGACGGGCTGTTGTTGCCGGCGGGCGCAGAAAAGCACGTTTACAGGTAGTCCTCGAGGCGCCCCACCGTCAGCCCTCGTGACTGCACCCGGCGCAGCAGGCGTGCCGTGCGTTCCCTGAGAGTGGGGCCCGTGGCCTCGTCGGGGCCGACCAGGACGATGTCTCCCGGACGCAGGTGGTGCTCTCCGCGCGTGAAGGCGATGCCGTCGGAGGTCATGGCGGCGCGCCACAGGACGATCGTGGAGATGCCGCAGTCGGCGGCGGCGCGCAGGGTCGTGGTGTCGTACGTGCCGTAGGGCGGGCGGAAGAGGCGGGGGCGGATGCCGAAGCGGGACTTGAGTTTGTCCTGCTGGCCGCAGATCTCGGCGCGCTGGCCGGCGTAGGGCAGTCCGGGCATCGCCGGGTGGTCGAGGGTGTGGTTCTCGATGTCGGCGCCGACCGCGCGCAGGCGGGCGAAGTGGCCGTAGCCGGGTCCGACGACGCTGTCGGTGAGGAAGAAGCTGACCGGCAGTCCGAGGTCGCGGACCATGTCGACGAAGCGCGGGTCGCGCTCGGCGCCGTCGTCGTAGGTGAGGAAGACGACCTTGTCGGTGGTGGCGACGTGGTCCATGACGCGGGGCGGGGAAGCGCCCGCCCCGTGGGCCGTCAGGGGGCGGACCGGGTGGCGGGGCGGCGCGGTGAGCGGGGCGGCCAGGCCCCAGCGGCGGTACGCCTGGCTTCCGGCCGGGCTGGGCTGCCGTACGCCTTGGGCCGCCCGTTTGCCGAGGCGTTCGATGGGGTCGACCGACTGGGCGCAGCCCGCGAGGAGGAGGGCCGAACCGAGCACGGCGGCCAGCCCGGCCCGCACTCCTCCCGGACCGCGCCCCGGTCGCCCCCGGCGCCTCACAGGTAGTCCTCCAGGCGCGCCACGGCGTACCCCTCGCGCGTGACCTTGTTCAGGAACCGGCGCATGTCGTCGACCATCGTGCCGTCCCAGTCGTTGCGGCCGCGGAAGTGGGTGAGCACGATGTCGCCGGGGTGCAGGCTCTTGTCGTCCTCGCGGTACTCCCAGTGGTCGACGAAGACCTCCTCGTCCCAGATCGGCGCGTACCTGATCCCGCAGGTCTTGGCGGCGCGCAGGGTGTCGCCGTTGTAGTTGCCGTAGGGCGGCCGGAAGACGGTCGGCGCCTTTCCGAACTGCCGCTTCATGACGGCCTGCATGCCGCAGATCTCGTCCTTCTGCTCCTCGTAGGACAGTCCGGGCAGGTAGGGGTGGGTGAGGGTGTGGTTGTTGAGGGTGTGGCCCTCGGACTGCATCCGGCGGAAGTAGCCGTAGTCGTCCTTGACGAGGTAGTTGCTGAGGAAGGCCGTGTAGGGGATCTTCAGGTCGCTCATCATGCGCAGGAACGCCGGGTCCTTCTCGGCGCCGTCGTCGATGGTGAGGAAGACGACCTTCTGTCTGGTGGGGACGGTGGTGAAGACCGGTGGGAGGTTCTCCTCCTCCTGGCCGTCCACCTCGAAGCCCTCGCGCGCGGTGATCTTCGGTTTTCTGGCCGGTGGCGCCGGGGGTCTCAGGGGGACCTCGTCGAGGTTCCAGTGCCGGGCGGCGGCGACCAGGCGGGCGTGTTCGGCGGCGAGGCGGGCCTGGGGGTCCGCCGGCCCGGCGGGGCGGCCGTGGCCGGGGGCGCCCTGGGCTCCGGGGTCCGAGCCCAGGGCGGAACAACCGGAGACGAGGGCGGTGGAGGCCAGCGCCGCGGCCGCGCAGCGGAGGGCGACCTTCGGAATGCGCGCCCGACTTTTGTCATTTTGTACTACTACTCGCATGGTGTCGGATCCTTCCAGCCCCGGCTCCCGAATCCCGTCCGACACCGCCGCCGGAGGCGCACCATCCACCGACTGGCTCACAATGACCCGGTGAACGACCTCGCCCTTCTCCTCACCCCCGAAGGCCGCGCCCTCCTCGACGAGGTGCGCGACACCGACCCCGCACAGGAGCTGGCCGTGGCCACCCGGCTGCGCCGCGAGCATCCCGCCGAGCTGGTGTCGGCGGCGCTGGGTCAGGCACGGCTGCGGCAGCGGGCGGTGGCGAAGTTCGGGGCCGAGGACGCGCGGCGGATGTTCTTCACGCCGAACGGGGTCGAGCAGTCGACCCGGGCGAGCGTGGCGGCGTACCGGGCGGGACGCATGAGGGAGTTGGGCGTGACCTCGGTCGCCGACCTGTGCTGCGGGATCGGCGGCGACGCGATCGCGCTGGCCCGGGCCGGGATCCGGGTGCTGGCCGTGGACCGGGATCCGCAGACCGCGGCCACGGCACGGGCGAACGCCGAGGCGCTGGGGCTCGCCGGGCTGATCGAGGTGCGCGAGGCGGACGTCACGGAGGTGGACACGAAGGGCTACGACGCCGTGTTCGTGGACCCGGCGCGCCGGGGCGGGCGGGGCAGGATCTTCGACCCGGAGGCGTACTCGCCGCCCCTGTCCTGGGCGGTCGCCACGGCCCTCGGGGCGCCCCGCGCCGCCCTGAAGATCGCCCCCGGCATCCCGCACGAGGCGATCCCCGCCGAGGCCGAGGCCGAGTGGATCTCGGACGGCGGGGACGTGAAGGAGGCGGTGCTGTGGTTCGGCACCGGGGCGCCGGGGGCCGTACGGGCCACGCTGCTGCCGGGCCCGCGCGCACTCCTCGGCCGGGGTCTGCCCGATCCCCGGGTGCGCCCCGTCGGGCGGTACCTGTACGAACCCGACGGCGCCGTCATCCGCGCCCATCTGGTCGCGGAGATGGCCGAGGAGGTCGGCGGCGGCCTGGTCGACGAGACCATCGCGTACGTCACTGCCGACGAACTGCACCCGACGCCGTACGCCTCGGCCTACGAGATCACCGACCGACTCCCCTTCAACGTCAAGAAGTTGAAGGCCCTGCTGCGGGAGCGGGAGATCGGCACGCTGACCGTGAAGAAGCGGGGGTCGGCGGTGGAGCCGGAGGAACTGCGCAGGAAGGTCAAGCCGCAGGGGCCGGGCTCGGCAACCGTGTTCCTCACCCGGGTCGCGGGGGCCCCGACCATGCTGATCGGCGCCCCCGCGCGGCCGTCGGCCACTGCCGGTGGACCGGCCTCGGACACGGGATCCGGCGTCGGCCAGGTGTGACCCCCGCTCACCGGAGGGTGAGCACGGGGAGAACTACCGGCCCAGGAACCAGAGTTACGAGGGGCACTCCGCGGCCCGGTCCAGCAGCAGCGCGCGCTCGCGCTCGTTGCGCGTCAGCTCGGCCGCGCGCACGAACTCCTCGCGGGCCTCCGCGGTGCGCCCGAGCCGCGCCAGCAGGTCGCCGCGCACGCTGGGCAGCAGGTGGTAGTCGCGCAGGGCGGGTTCGGCGGTCAGGGCGTCGACCAGCTTCAGCCCCTCGGCCGGGCCCTCGGCCATCGACACGGCGACGGCGCGGTTCAGCTCGACGACCGGCGACGGGGCACGGGCCGCGAGCAGGCCGTACAGGGTGGCGATGGTCCGCCAGTCGGTCTCCTCGTAGGTGTACGCGTGCGCGTGGCAGGCGGCGATGGCGGCCTGGAGGGCGTAGGGGCCGGGGGCGCGGGATGGGGGTCCCCCCTGCTCGGGTGAAGCCGAGAGCTTGGGGGAAGTGGCGTCGGCGCGGCCGAGGGCCCGGATCCCGCGCGCGATGAGCATGCGGTTCCAGCGCCGGCGGTTCTGGTCCTTCAGCAGCACCGGGGTGCCGTCGGGCCCGGTGCGGGCGGCGGTGCGGGAGGCCTGGAACTCCAGGAGCGAGGCCAGGGCGTGCACCTCGGGCTCCTTGGGCATCAGGGCGGAGAGCACACGGGCCAGCCGGAGGGCGTCCTCGCACAGCCCGGGACGCAGCAGGTCGTCCCCGGCGGTGGCCGCGTACCCCTCGTTGAAGATCAGGTAGATGACGTCCAGGACGGAGCCGAGGCGGGCCTCGCGGTCGGGGCCGTACGGCACCTCGAAGGCGACGTTCTTCGTGGCCAGGGTGCGTTTGGCGCGGACGATGCGCTGGGCGATCGTCGGCTCCGGGACGAGGTAGGCCCGGGCGATCTCGGCGGTGGTCAGGCCGCCGAGCAGCCGCAGGGTCAGCGCGGTGCGGGCCTCCGTGGACAGCACCGGGTGACAGGTGGTGAAGACGAGCCGCAGCAGGTCGTCGTCGATGTCCTCCGGGTCGGCGGGCTCCTCCGGCGGGGACGTGGTCTCCAGGTCCCGGCCCATCTCGGCGAGCTTGCGGGCGTAGGTCTCGCGGCGCCGGACCAGGTCGACGGCGCGGTGCCGGGCGGTGGCCATGAGCCAGGCGCCGGGGTTGTCGGGCACGCCGTCCACGGGCCATCGTTCCAGCGCCGCGACCAGCGCGTCCTGCGCCAGTTCCTCGGCGATGCCGACGTCCCGCACGATCCGCGCCACTCCGGCGACGACCCGCGGGGACTCCAGCCTGAAGACGGTCTCGATCGCGTGCGCCGCGGTGGGCTGTGCTTCCACAGCCCACCATGCAACACCCCCGGGCGGCCCGAGGCCAAGAAAGGCTCAGCCCTCCGCGATCTCCCGCACCTCGCAGCTGACGGTCCAGTAGTCCTCGTGGACCTGCAGGAACCGCTTGGCCCACTCCAGGGCCTCGGCCTTGTCCTTGCACTGCATGATCGCGTAGCCGCCGACGACCTCCTTGGACTCGGTGAAGGGCCCGTCGGTGACCGAGATCTTCCCGCCCGCCC
This sequence comes from Streptomyces sp. NPDC001450, assembly GCF_053597295.1. Classification (NCBI taxonomy): domain Bacteria; kingdom Bacillati; phylum Actinomycetota; class Actinomycetes; order Kitasatosporales; family Streptomycetaceae; genus Streptomyces; species Streptomyces sp. NPDC001450. Next base: position 33,821 of record NZ_JBSFHY010000035.1, on the reverse strand, counting down.
AGCGCACGGTTGTGCCCTGGGCGGAGGGGGTCAGGCCGGCGGTGTCGAGCATGACCCCGGCCTTGGTGACCTCCTCGATCAGCCGGCCCATCCGCTGCATCAGCTCCTCGCTGGGGCCCTCGGCAGGGGCGGAGGACTCGTCGATGTGCACGATCGACAGGTAGCGGGGCATGGTGACTCCTTCGGTCGGTGCGGCGGGGTCCGTCCCCGCCGCTCACCCATGCGTCGATCGGGAGACACCTGGATCGACACGCTCTCGGAAATTCCTCGAAGAAATCTTTTCCGGGGGCGTGCGGCGCCGCTACTTCAGCTCGGCCCCGAACGCCGCCTTCGTGTACGGCGCCCCGACCGCCTTGCCGCCGAAGGCGAGGGCAGCGTCCGTGACCAGGCCGGTGGCGCGGCCCTGCAGGACCGCGACCGCGCCGTTGCCCGCGTCCTCGAACAGTGCGGTGGCGGCCAGGTCGGCGTGGCCGTCGCGGTTGATGTCGAGCAGGGCGACCGTGGCGCCGAAGGAGTCGTTCCGCTCGGCGGCGCCGGGGACGCCCTTGGTGTTCTGGCTGAAGGCCTGCGCGCCGGTGCCGGTCAGGCCGGAGCTGCTGCCGCGCAGCACGTCGACCACGCCCTCGCCGTCGTTCTCGCCGGGCGCGCCGACGGCCACGTCGTCGATGCCGTCACCGGTGATGTCGCCGACGGAGAGGGAGGTGCCGAACCTGTCGCTCAGCTCTGTGGCGCCCGGGACGCCGGGGGTGTCCTGCGAGTACGACCGCCAGGTGTCCTGGCCGCCGAGGCCGGAGGGTGAGCCGTGGACCACGGAGATCTTCTCGTCGTCCGCGAATCCGGTGACCAGGTCGTCGTAGCCGTCTCCGTCGACGTCGCCGAGCGCGGCCGCGCCGTCGCCGCCCGGGTACCCGTCGGTGACGCGGGTGAGGCCGGACGGGCCGCTCAGGTAGAGGCGGCTGCAGTGGCTGCCGTCGCCGCAGTAGCCGGTCAGCAGCAGGTCGGCACGGCCGTCGCCGTTGACGTCGCCGGTGCCGCCGTCGTGGATGTCGATGTACTGGAGGTAGTCGGGGTCGAGCGGGGTCTTGGCGGCCGGGGTGCCGGAGCGCTTGAGTGGGCCCTTCCAGAGGGTGGCGGTGGTGCCGTGCGGGTCGTCGCCGGTGGCGAAGCCGGTGCGGAACACGGCGAGGTCGAGGCGTCCGTCGCCGTCGAAGTCGCCGGTCTGGGTGTCGGTGGCGGGGACCGACGTGCCGCCGGACAGGCCGTGCGGGCCGCCCCAGACCACGACCGCGTCGGCCGACGCGGAGCCCGTGCCGATGACGAGGTCGGCGTAGCCGTCGCCGTCCAGGTCGCCCTTGGAGACCTGGAGGCCGAAGCCCTGGCCCTTGGCCGGGCTGCCCGGGACGCCGGCCGTGGCACGGCTGATGATCGTGCGGTGGGTGGTGGACAGGCCGTGCGGACCGCCGTACATCACGGCGACGTAGCCCGCCCTGGCCTGCCCGCCGACCGTGGCGTGCGGGGCGCCGACGGCCAGGTCCGCGTACCCGTCGCCGTTGAAGTCGTCGCGGACGGGCGCGGCCGTCTTCGTCGCGGACGCCTGCGGTACGGCGACGCCGAGGGCGGTGAGGCCCAGGGTCAGCGGAAGCGCCCAACGGGCGTGCGAACGCAACGAGAACACCGGAAAACCCCCAGATGTACGGCGACTGGATCACCGCAGGAGACTCGCGGGTCACGCAGATGGTTGTGCTGCTCGGCCCAGCGTCCTGTGGTGCTGCTCAGCGCAGCGAGGCCCACAGTTCGCTCGCCGCCGGTTCCTTCGCCACCACCCGGTTGGCGTCGGAGGGTGCCGTGACGACCGGCATCGTCACCGTCTTCACCCGGTCGGCGGTGAGGCCCTGCAGGCTACGGCCGAGCTTCGTCAACTCGCCCAGGGAGTCGAGGCCGGTGTCCGTGGTGAGGCTGGCGGTCACCGCGTCGGCGACCCTGTAGAGCTTGGCCGGGTCGGTGAGGAGGTCGCTGCCGGCCATCTGCTCCAGCAGGGCCTTCACCAGCTTCTGTTGCAGGCCTATGCGGCCGAGGTCGCTGCCGTCGCCTATGCCGTGCCGGGTGCGGGCGAGCGCCAGGGCCTGGGTGCCGTTCAGGTGGTGGGTGCCGGACGCGAGGTGCAGATGACTCCTGTCGTCGTCGATGTCCTGGTCGGTGGTGACCGTGACCCCGCCGAGCGCGTCCACCAGCTTGGCGAAGCCGGAGAAGTCGATCTCGACGTAGTGGTCCATGCGGACGCCGGTGACCGACTCGACGGTCTTGACCGCGCACACCGGACCGCCCACCGAGTAGGCGCTGTTGAACATCGCGTGGTACGCCGACGCCGTCGAGCCGCCGGAGGACAGCGGGCAGGACGGGCGGGTGACGAGGGTGTCGCGCGGGATGCTGACGACGGTCGCCTTCGTGCGGCCGGCGTCGATGTGCACGACCATCGCCGTGTCGGAGCGGGCACCGGAGCTGTCACCGCCCCCCAGCTCCTTGTTGGCCCTGCCGCTGCGCGAGTCGGAGCCGAGGACCAGGATGTTCAGGGCCTCGGTGGGCAGCGGGGAGGCGGTGGCCGAGGCGGTCGCGGCCGGGGTGACCACCGCCTTCGCCGGGCGGTTGTCACCGAGCGCGCTGTTGATGTCGACACTCTTGATGTTGTTGTCGAGGTGCCGGTAGGCGTAGCCGGCCGTGGCCACGCCCAGCACCAGGAATCCCGCCAGGGTGAGGCCGGCGGCCTTCAGCACTCCCGGCCGCCGGCCCACCCGTCTGCCCGCGTCGCCTTGCTCCTCGTGTCGCGTCACGGGCAGGAACGTAAGTCCGAATTATTAGCGGACTGTTAGCGGAAGCCGTGAGAGACGGTTTTCTTGGGAAATTCTCATCCCAACGACACCGTGGGCAGCGGATTGCTCCCGCTCCACGACGCGTTGAAACCGAACGTCACCGAACCGCCGGCCGGCAGCGACCCGTTGTACGAGGCGTTCGCACAGGACACCGCCGCGCCCGACTGGGCGCAGCCGGCGTTCCAGGCCTGCGTGATCTGCTGGCCCGCGCCGAACGTCCAGTTCGCCTTCCACGAGGACAGCGAGGCCCCGGAGCAGGAGATCGTCACCTGGCCCGTGAAGCCGGTGTTCCACTGGCTGGTCACGCTGTAGGCCGCGGTGCAGGCACCGGTCGGGGGCGGAGTCGTGGTCGAGCCGCCGAGGGCCTCGGCGATGCCGTGGTACGCCGGCTTCGGCGCGTAGTTCTCGTCGTACGGCGTCGCCGCCCCGTACCCGGGGAACGTGCTCGGCACCCAGGAGTCGGAGTCGGTGAAGCCCCACACGGTGACGTTGACGCAGCGGGTCACGGCCGCGCAGGCGGCCACCACGGACTTGAAGTCGGCCGCCTGCTGCGCGAGCTCGGCGCTGCCGGCGGGCAGCGCCATCCGTACGTCCAGTTCGGTGATCGCCACGTCCACGCCGAGGTCGGCGAAGCGCTGGACGTTCTGCTGGAGCGTGGCCGGCACCTGGCCGAGGATCAGGTGGGCCTGCAGGCCGACGCCGTCGATCGGGACGCCCCGCTGCTTGAGGGACTTGACCAGGTCGTACAGGGCGGTGGACTTCGCGTTCACACCCTCGACGTTGTAGTCGTTGATGTACAGCTTGGCGTCCGGGTCGGCCGCGTGCGCCCAGGACAGGGCGTTCGCGATGTAGCCGGAGCCGAGGCCGTCGTACCAGAGCGCCGAGCGGTAGCTGCCGTCCTCGTTGAACGGCTCGTTGACCACGTCCCAGGCGGCGATCTTTCCCTTGTAGCGGCCGACCTCGGTGCTGATGTGGTTCTGCAGCAGGCTGCTCAGCTGGGCCGAGGTCCAGCTGCCGTTGGTCAGCCAGCCGGGGTTCTGGCTGTGCCAGACCAGGGTGTGACCGCGCACCTGCTGGTGGTGGGCCTGGGCGAAGGCCACGATCTGGTCGGCCTCGCTCCAGTCGAAGCTTCCCCGAGTGGGCTCGACCGTGCCCCACTTCATGGCGTTGCCCGGGGTCAGCGAGCTGAACTGCGACCCGGCGAGGTCGCCGTAGGTGCCGGTGAGCCTGGAGCCGGTGACGGCGGTGCCGACGACCTTGTTCTTCGCCGCGGCGAGGTCGCGCAGCGGGGTGTCGGCGGCGTGCGCCGCGGGCGCCGTCGGCAGGAGCGCCGCACTGGCCAGGAGGGAAGCGATGGATAATCCGGTTCTCAGAAGTCTCATGGACATCTCCGAAAGTTTCGGTCAGATAACCGATTGACTTCGGAGCAGTGTGGGGTGGCCTTCGAGACGCGTCAATATACGCACCGCTAAACCGCCGGAGGCACATCCGTACTCGACCGCACCACCAGGCTGGTCGCCAGCTCCACCCGGGTCGCCGCCCGTTCGTCCTCGGCACGGCCCAGTTCCAGCACCAGCCGGGCCGCGGCCTCGGCCATCTCGGTCAGCGGCTGCCGTACGGTCGTCAGCGGCGGGCCCACCCAGCGGGCCACCGGCAGATCGTCGAAGCCGACCACGCTCAGGTCCTCCGGGATGCGCAGCCCCAGCTCGCGCGCCGCCTCGTACAGACCGAGCGCCTGCAGATCGTTGCCCGCGAAGACCGCGGTGGGCCGGTCGGGGCCGCGCAGCAGTTCCAGGCCCAGGCGGTAGCCGGAGTCGTGGTGGAAGTCGCCGGTCCTGATCAGGCCCGGGTCGACCGGGAGCCCGGCGGTCTCCAGGGCGGCGCGGTAGCCGTCGAGGCGGGCGCGGCTGCACATCATCCGGGAGGGTCCGCTGATCGCCCCGATCCGGGTGTGGCCGAGTTCCACCAGATGACGGGTGGCGGCGAGGCCGCCCTGCCAGTTGGTGGCGCCGATGGAGGGGACGTCCGGGCCGGGGTCGCCGGCCGGGTCCATCACCACGAACGGGATGGAGCGGCTGGTCAGCAGCGCCCGCTGGGACTCGTCCAGGCCGGACAGCACGAGCACCACCCCGTGCGGGCGGCGGGCGGCGACCTGGTCGGCCCAGGTCCGGCCCGGGGTGAGCCGCCCGGCGGACTCGGACAGCACGACACTCAGGCCCGCGTCCCGGGCCACGTTCTCCACGCCCCGGATCACCTCCATCGCCCAGGCGCTCTCCAGCTCGTGGAAGACCAGGTCGATCAGCGGCGAACGGGAGGATTCGGCGCGGCGGCGCCGGTAGCCGTAGGCGCGCAGCAGCTCCTCGACCCGGGTGCGGGTCGCCGGGGCGACGTCGGCGCGGCCGTTGAGGACCTTCGAAACAGTCGGGGCGGACACCCCGGCTTCCCGGGCGATTTCGGCGAGGGTCGCCGTCTGCGTTTCTGCGGGCTTCGAAGGCTTCATGCCCGGGATCGTATCCCTGCGGGCCCTCTTGACGAAGGCCTTCGCGCGCCATAGGTTCCCGGAACATTCGAGATATTGCCCGAAACATTCGTGAGCACCCGACCCCATCCGACGGGAGTTTCATGGCCACCGCTCCTTGGCGCGACCCCGCCCTGCCCGCCGCCGACCGCGTCGACGACCTGCTCTCCCGGATGACCCTGGAGGAGAAGACCGCCCAGCTGTACGGCGTATGGGTGGGCGCCGCCACGGACGGCGACGGAGTCGCCCCGCTGCAGCGGGAGATGACGGCCGGCCCCTCCGCCGACGAATGGGACGAGCTGGTCACCCGCGGCCTCGGCCAGCTGACCCGCTCCTTCGGCACCGCACCCGTGGACCCGGCGCTCGGCACCCGGGCCCTGGCCCGCGCCCAGCGGCGGATCGCGGCGGCGGGCCGCTTCGGCGTCCCGGCCGTCGCCCACGAGGAGTGCCTGGCGGGCTTCACGGCCTGGGGCGCGACGGCGTACCCGGTGCCGCTGGCCTGGGGCGCGGCCTTCGACCCGGCGCTGGTCGAGGAGCTGGGCCGGCACATCGGCCGCGACCTGCGTTCGGTCGGCGTCCACCAGGGTCTCGCCCCGGTCCTGGACGTGGTCCGCGACCCGCGCTGGGGCCGGGTGGAGGAGACGATCGGCGAGGACCCCTACCTGGTCGGCACCATCGGCGCGGCCTATGTGCGGGGCCTCGAGTCGGCCGGGATCATCGCCACGCTCAAGCACTTCGCCGGATACGCGTCCTCGGCCGGCGCCCGCAACCTCGCGCCCGTCCGGGCGGGTGTGCGCGAGTTCGCGGACGTCACCCTGCCACCGTTCGAGATGGCGCTGCGCGAGGGCGGGGCGCGCTCGGTGATGGCCTCGTACACCGAGACCGACGGCGTGCCTGTCTCCGCCGACCCCCACCTGCTCACCGGCCTCCTCCGCGACGAGTGGGGCTTCACCGGCACGGTGGTCGCCGACTACTTCGGCATCGGCTTCCTGCAGACCCAGCACCGGGTCGCCGCGGACGAGGCGGGCGCGGCGCACCTGGCCCTCGCGGCGGGCATCGACGTCGAGCTGCCGACCCTGAAGTGCTACGGCACCCCGCTCGTGACCGCCGTACGAGAGGGCCGTGTCCCGGAGTCCCTGGTGGACCGGGCGGCCCGCCGCGTCCTGCTCCAGAAGTGCGAACTGGGTCTGCTGGACGAGGACTGGCAGCCGGAACCGGACGGCCCGGCCGACCTCGACTCGCCGGACAACCGGGCCCTGGCCCGCCGCCTGGCCCAGGAATCGGTGGTTCTGCTGGACAACCCGGACGGTCTGCTCCCCCTGGCCCCCGACGCCCGGGTCGCGGTCGTGGGCCCGCGCGCGGCGGACGCGCTCGCGATGCTCGGCTGCTACTCCTTCCCGTCCCACGTCCTCCCCCACCACCCCGAGGCCCCCCTCGGCATCTGCGTCCCGACCGTCCTGGACGCCCTGCGCACCGAACTCCCCGACGCCAAGGTCACGTTCGCCGAGGGCTGCGGGGTCTCGGACCCGGACACCGCGGGCTTCGCGGAGGCGGTGGCCCGGGCGGGCGAGGCGGACGTGTGCGTGGCGGTCCTCGGCGACCGCGCGGGCCTGTTCGGCCGGGGCACGTCGGGCGAGGGCTGCGATGTGGCGGACCTGCGACTGCCTGGCGTGCAGAGCGAGTTGCTGGACGCACTGCTCACCGCGGGTGTCCCGGTCGTCCTCGTGCTGCTGACCGGGCGCCCGTACGCCCTGGGCCGCTGGCACGGCCGGCTCGGCGCGGCCGTGCAGGCCTTCTTCCCCGGCGAGGAGGGCGGCCCGGCGCTCGCCGGGGTCCTGTCCGGCCGGGTGAACCCCTCCGGCCGCCTCCCGGTGAGCGTCCCGCGCGAGCCGGGCGGACAGCCCTGGACCTACCTCCAGCCTCCGCTGGGTCTGGCCGGCGAGGTCAGCAGCCTGGACCCGACCCCGCTGTACCCGTTCGGCCACGGCCGCTCGTACACGTCGTTCGCCTGGGAGGACGGCACGGGCGACGATGTCACCGAGATCGGCACGGACGGCTCGTACGACCTCTCGCTGACCGTCCGCAACACGGGCGAGAGCGCGGGCGCGGAGGTCGTCCAGCTGTACCTGCACGATCCGGTGGCGTCGGTGACCCGCCCGGACGTCCGGCTCATCGGCTACCGGCGGGTGGACCTGGCCCCGGGCGAGGCCCGCCGGGTGACCTTTCGCTTCCACGCGGACCTGTCGTCCTTCACCGACCGTACGGGCGCGCGGGTGGTGGAGCCGGGGGCACTGGAGCTGCGGCTGGGGCCGTCGAGCGCCGAGGTGCGGCACACGGCACGGCTGCGGCTGACGGGGCCGGTGCGGGTGGTCGGGGCGGACCGACGGCTGCGCTGCGAGGTGGAGGTGTCCGGGGGAACCGATTGAGTGGAAGGGGTCGAGGGGACGTATTCAGCCACAGCGGGACCACTGGGAACCCGGTTCCGCAAGACCCCTGACACGGGCGTTCAGGATGGGTTCAGGTTGCCCCTGGCAGGGTCGGGCCGAAGTTGATCAACCCCCCACCCCGACAGGAGCACCCTTGACGACGACGAAGTCCGTGATGAAGAAGCTGCCCGAGGTCACACTGGCGTTCTGGATCATGAAGATCGCCGCGACGACCCTGGGCGAGACGGCCGGCGACCTGTTCGCGCAGACGCTGAAGCTCGGCTACTTCCTCACCACCATCGCCCTGTTCCTGGTCTTCGTGGTGACGCTGGTGATCCAGCTGCGCTCGTCCCGCTACAACCCGTTCTTCTACTGGACCGTGATCCTGTCGACCTCCATGGCCGGCACCACGATGTCCGACTTCATGAACCGGGACGCCAGCGCCAAGTACCTCTCCGACGGCGCGACGAAGCTGGGCTGGGGACCGCAGGGCCTCGGCCTCGGCTACCCGGAGGGCGCGGCGATCCTGGTCTCGATCCTGCTGCTGATCTTCCTCTGCTGGAAGCTGAGCGGGATGACCTTCCAGATCACCGAGATCGTCTCCTTCAAGGGCGAGGCCCTGTTCTGGTCGGCCATCCTGGTCTCCAACACGCTCGGCACCTCGATGGGCGACTTCCTCTCCGACAGCTCGGGCCTCGGCTACCTGGGCGGCGCCGCGCTGGTGACCGGTGTACTGCTGGTCCTGGTCGCGCTGATGAAGGTGCCGGCCGTCCCGAACGTCCTGCTCTTCTGGATCGCCTTCGTCCTGACCCGCCCGCTGGGCGCCACGGCCGGCGACTTCCTCACCAAGCCGGTCGCCAAGGGCGGCCTGAACCTGGGTACGGCCGGTGCGTCGACGGTGCTGCTCGCGATCCTGTTCGGCCTGATGGTGCACGCGCACCTGCAAGAACGCCGGGCCGGGACGGCCGTGCCCGAAGGCCCGGAGGCGGAGGCGGTCAGCCCCGAGAAGGCCGGCCGCCGGTAAAGGAAACACCCCGCCCCCAAAGAACCGGGGGCGGGGTGTTCATGGAGCGCCGGGCAGGCCTTGCACCTGCATCTCCCCGCAGGAAGCGGGGCGTCTTTCCTTGGACCACCAACGCACTGCGTCCGGACCGGAGTTCCGGCCGTTCACTGTGTGATGATCATAGCCTACCGAGACGGGTGCCCGCACCTCCCGGCGGTCCGGCGATGCCGCGGGGCCTCGGCCCGGCCGGGGCCCCGTGGCATGTCCGCCGGCTCAGGCTCCCAAGCGCTCGGTCAGGCCCAACTGGGCCATGATGGCGCCGGTGTCCAGGTAGGCGCGGGCCTCCTGGATCTTGTTGTCCTTGACCTCGTAGATGTCACACGCGTGCACCGTGACGTGCTTCCCGGTGGCGGGTACCGTCCCGGCGTGCAGGACCAGATCGCCGGTCTGTGTCCCGTCGCCGGTGTACTCGATGACCACCGTGTCGCCCTGGGCCGTGAGGTGGTCGACGGTGAACCTGCCGTCGGGCATCGCGTCGAACAGGGCCTTCGCGAGCCGGGTGAACCCCTCCGGGCCCTGCAGCGTCCTGCCGCTGCCCTCCTCCACGAGGGTGCAGTCGGGAGCCACCGACTCCGCGATGGCGTCGTAGTCGCGGTCGTTCCACGCCTGGAAGAGGTCGCGTACGAAGGTTTCCTTGTCTCCCATGAGGGCCTCCACCCCCCTTGGTGAAGCCCCCTCCCACGATGAGTCCCGAGTCGTCCTGTACTCCCATGCTGGTGCCAGGCTCGCGAAGGCGCATCCCGGCGGAGCGGGCTATCCCTCACCCACGGACTCGAACCGCCACCGGTGCACCGCCCGGGCCACCAACTCGTCGCCCGGCTCCGGCAGTTCGGGCAACTCGGCGTCGTACGGCGCGTCCCACCACGTGATCACCAACACCCGGTCCCGCGGGGCCAGGAAGGTCTCCCGGCGCAGGGGCCGCGCGGCGAGTTCCTGCGTGCGGGCCCAGGTCAGCAGCTCCTCGCCCCGGCCCTCGGCGGCCCGGGCCTCCCACATCAGGGCGACCGTCACGAGTACAGGTTCTCCTTGCTGACCTCGTGCACGTGGTCGTGCCCGTGGCCCGGCACGTGCGGGTCGGTCACCGGCAGGGAGGAGTCGGCGGACAGGTCCCAGCTGGAGACGGCCCGGTTGCGGGCGACCATCTCGGCGCCGAGGGCCGCGACCATCGCGCCGTTGTCCGTGCACAGCTTGGGGCGCGGTACGCGCAGCCGGATGCCGGCGGCCTCGCAGCGCTCCTGGGCGAGGGCGCGCAGACGGGAGTTGGCCGCGACGCCGCCGCCGATCATCAGGTGATCGACACCCTCGTCCTTGCAGGCGCGGACGGCCTTGCGGGTGAGGACGTCCACCACGGCCTCCTGGAAGGAGGCGGCCACGTCACGGACCGGGACCTCCTCGCCGGCGGCGCGCCTGGCCTCGATCCAGCGGGCCACGGCCGTCTTCAGGCCGGAGAAGGAGAAGTCGTACGCCGGGTCGCGCGGGCCGGTCAGACCGCGCGGGAAGGCGATCGCCGCCGGGTCGCCCTCGCGGGCGTAGCGGTCGATGACCGGGCCGCCGGGGAAGCCCAGGTTCAGCACGCGGGCGATCTTGTCGAAGGCCTCGCCGGCCGCGTCGTCGATGGTCGAGCCCATCGGGCGGACGTCGGAGGTGATGTCCTCGGACAGCAGCAGGGAGGAGTGGCCGCCGGACACCAGCAGGGCCATGGTCGGCTCGGGCAGCGGGCCGTGCTCCAGCTGGTCCACGCAGATGTGGGAGGCGAGGTGGTTGACGCCGTAGAGGGGCTTGCCGAGCGCGTAGGCGTACGCCTTGGCGGCCGAGACGCCGACCAGCAGGGCACCGGCGAGGCCGGGTCCGGCGGTGACCGCGATGCCGTCGAGGTCCTTCGCGCGGACGCCGGCCTCCTTCAGGGCGCGGTCGATCGTCGGGACCATCGCCTCCAGGTGGGCCCGGGACGCCACCTCGGGCACCACACCGCCGAAGCGGGCGTGCTCGTCGACACTGGAGGCGACGGCGTCGGCCAGCAGGGTGGTGCCGCGGACGATGCCGACGCCGGTCTCGTCGCAGGAGGTCTCGATGCCGAGGACGAGAGGTTCGTCAGTCATTGGTCTCGGTTTCTCGTACGGAGGAGGAACCCGCGGCGGAGCCGCCGGATTCCGTGGTCAGGCGCATCACCAGGGCGTCGACGTTCCCCGGCTGGTAGTAGCCGCGTCTGAAGCCGATGGGCTCGAAGCCGAAGCGCTCGTACAGCTTCTGGGCGCGGACGTTGTCGACCCGGCACTCGAGCATGACCTCGGAGCACTCGAAGGCGGTGGCGGCCTTCAGCAGCTCGGTGAGCAGGCGGGCGCCGAGGCCGGTGCCCTGCTGGTCGCGGGCCACCGCGATGGTCTGGACGTCGGCCAGCTCGCCGGAGGAGGCCAGGCCCGCGTAGCCGACGATGCGGCCGGCGTCCTCGGCGACGAGGTAGCGCCGGGTCGCCTCGTCGCCCCGGGAGTGGGCCAGCTCGGACCAGAACATGCCGCGGGACCAGGCGTCCTCGGGGAAGAGGTCCTTCTCCAGTTCGAGGACCGGGTCGATGTCCCACCAGCGCATCTCGCGCAACTGTGCGGTCACTTGGGCGTGACCACCTTGTAGCTCTTGGGTACCTGGGCGTCGGGGCGGCGCAGGTACAGCGGGCGCGGCGCCGGGAGTTCCTCGCCCGCGGCCAGTTTCCCGGCGGCCAGCGAGGCGAGGGCGGCGGCGGACACGTGCTCGGGCTCGTGGGCGCTCGGGAACGTGTCCGGGTAGAGCAGCGCGCCCGCGCCGACCGCGGGGAGTCCGGCGACCTGCTCGGCGATGTCGGCCGGGCGGTCGACGGCCGGGCCGGTCAGGCGGGTGCGGGAGTCGGCGTACGTCGCCCAGTAGACCTCCTTGCGCCGGGCGTCGGTCGCCACGACGAAGGGGCCCTTCTCGATGTCGGTGGCGTAGGCGAGCGCGTCCAGCGTGCACAGGCCGTACACGGGGACGCCGAGCGCGAGGCCGAAGGTGTCGGCCGTCATCAGACCGACGCGCAGACCGGTGTAGGGGCCGGGACCGGTGCCGACGACGACCCCGGTGACGGCCTCCAGCGTGAGCCCCGCCTCGGCGAGCACACGATCGACGGCCGGCAGCAGCAGCTCCCCGTGCCGGCGCGCGTCCACCTGACTCGACGAGGCGATGACGTCCGTCCCGTCGTGCAGGGCGACGGTGACGGCGGGCGTGGCGGTATCCAGAGCGAGCAAGAGCACGCGAACAGCCTACGGCGCCTGCGGCTCGTGCATGGCCGTCCGGGGCAGACGGTGACTGACTGCTACGGTCTGTACGAAGTACGACATATGACGCGAGGCAGAGGTGGCGGACGTGGCAGGGACCAGCTCGGGGATCGTGGCCGGCCTCACCGCGGCCGCCGTGGGCACCGTCGGCTTCCTCGCCTACCAGGCACAGGCGACCGTACCGGCGAGTCTGGGTGGCGTGGCCGGCGCGAGTGCGTCACCCTCGGCGAGCGCCAAGAAGGCGCCGCGCGACCTGCGCAACCCGGGCGCCCTGCCGGGTGACTCCGGCACGGGTGAACGGGTCGTGTACTCGGTGGACGACGACCGGGTCTGGCTGGTCGACGAGAGGAACGTGGTGCAGCGCGGCTTCGGGGTGCGCCCCGGGACCGTCGACCCACCGGTGGGCAGGTACTGGGTCACGTCCCGCTCCAACGCGGTCACCGGCACGGACGGCGTGCCCATCGAGCACGTGGTGCGCTTCACGAGCGTGGACGGAGTGGTGATCGGCTTCAGCGCGGCGGTGGGCGGCACCGTGGGCATGACCGCCGACGGCGTGAAGACGGGCGGCATCCGGGAGCGGCGCGAGGACGGCGACGCGATGTGGAAGTTCGCCACGATCGGCGTACCGGTCGTCGTCATCCGCTAGGTCCTGTCGTCAAACTCCCGTCGTCCGCCCGAAGGGCGGGCCGCGCGGCCCAGGTGCGTGCTCTCGGCGTGCCGGGCCCTGACCCTCGTACTGGAGTCGTTTGGATCAGGTCGGCCGTGACAAGCGGTAGGGACTGGCCGACCCGAGCCCCGCGACGCCGGGATGATCCGAACGACACCCCCTAGGGCCGGCTACGCGGCCCGGCGGCGCCCCTGGTCCCGGTCGGTCTTCTCGGGCTCCGGCTTCCGTGGCGGCCGGGAGATCGCGTCCGCGGCCGCGCACGACGCCAGCAGGTCACGCATGGACACCCCGGAGAGCACGACCGGCTCGGCCGGCTGCGCCGTGGGTCGAGAAGCGGGCATGGACGCCTCCTGACGTGCGGGGGGCGGAGCGTGGTTAGGCACGCCTAACCACGGGCTGGACACCATGTGACCATGCCCGGTACGTCCGGCGCAACAGGTTGCCGACGGCTTGTCGGAACGTACGGCGGATCAGGCGTCGAGCGCGTCCAGACCGGCCTCGGCCCACCGCGGGCCGAGCCCGGTCAGCGTCACGTGCCGCACCTCGTCCGTGCCCGGGGGTTCGGGGGTGTCCCCCGATGCTGCGGTGCCGACGGCCCGGTGGATGACGACCTGCAGCCGGTCCTCGGTCAGGTCCTCGACCTTGCCCTCGCCCCACTCGACGACGACCACCGAGTCGGTCAGCGAGACGTCGAGGTCCAGGTCCTCCATCTCGTCGAGGCCGCCGCCGAGCCGGTAGGCGTCGACGTGGACGAGCGGCGGACCGTCACCGAGGGAAGGATGCACACGGGCGATCACGAAGGTCGGCGAGGTGACCGCGCCACGGACCCCCAGACCCTCGCCGAGCCCACGGGTCAGCGTCGTCTTGCCCGCGCCCAGCTCCCCGGTGAGCATCACCAGGTCGCCCGCGCGCAGCAGCTTGGCCAGCCGGCGGCCCAGCTCCCGCATCTGCTCGGGGGAGGTGATGGTCAGCCGGGTCTCAGCGGGGTTGTGCGGTGCTGCTGGTGCTTCCATAGCCACTTACGGTAGCTCCTGCGGGCACGGCACCCGCGCGGGTGAGCAGGTCGGCGAGCCGGTCGGTGACCACTTCCGGGTGTTCCAGCATGACCAGGTGCCCGGCGTCCGGCACCAGCACCAGCTCGGCCTCCGGCAGCAGGTCGGCCATGGCCTCGCTGTGCTCGCTGGGCGTGATCAGGTCCCGCACCCCGGCCAGTACCAGCACCGGGAAGTCCCGGAAACAGGCGAGCGCCTCGGCCTTGTCGTGGTCGGTGAAGGCCGGGTAGAACTCGGCGACCACGTCGATCGGCGTGGACTCGATCATCCGCTCGGCGAACCGCTCGACGGCCGGGTCGACGTCCCGGGTCGCGAACGAGTACCGCTTGATGATCCCGGCGAACAGGTCGGCGGTGGCCCGGCGGCCCTTCTCCACCAGCTCCGCCTGCTGGCCGAGTGCCTTCAGCACTCCGGGGAGGATCCGGCGCACCGCGTTGACGCCGGCCAGGGGCAGCCCGAAGTTGACCTCGCCGAGCCGCCCGGACGACGTACCGACGAACGCGGTGGCGACCACCCGGTCCCGGATCAGCTCCGGGAACTGGGCGGCCAGCGCCATCATGGTCATCCCACCCATGGAGTGGCCGACCAGCACGATCGGCCCGTCCGGTACGGCCGCGTCCAGGACCGCCTTCAGATCGCGGCCGAGCTGCTCGATGGCGACGGGCACGCCGTCCTGGGTCTGGACGACGCCCCGCCCGGACCGCCCGTGGCTGCGCTGGTCCCAGTGCACGGTCCGCACGACCCCGCGCAGGGCCGCGCGCTGGAAGTGCCAGGAGTCCTGGTTGAGGCAGTAGCCGTGGCTGAAGACGACGGTGACCGGAGCGGGCGCCTTGCGGCCGAAGAGCCGGCGGCGGCGCGGGGAGACGTTCGGGCCGGGGTCGGGTTCGACGTCGTCGACCTCGTAGTACAGCTCGGTGCCGTCGTCGGCGTACGCCTTGCCGGGGGTGCCGCGCAGGGCGCCGTAGGGGCCCGCCGAGTCCAGCACCAGCCGGGCCTTGCGGCGCATCCCGCGGCCCACGGTCATCCGCTCGATGGCGACACCGGCGGCCGCGCCCGCGGCGAGCACGCCTATCGCGGCACCGGCGATGCCGGTCGCCCTGCGCCAGCTGCCGGCCGCCTCCGCGGCGGAGGCGGCGGCCGCCGAGGCGACGACGTCCGCCACGGCCTCCGCACTGCTCTCGCTCACGTACCGCTCCTCTTCGCCGTACTGCAGTTCGCTGGGTGAATGAAACAGGTGGTGCCGGTGTGGCTCGTGTGGTGCAGCTGTGGTGCGTGGCGCCGGTCATGACAGGAGTGACCGGGCGCGCGGCGCCCGTCTCAGAAGGGACTACCCCTCTTCTTCCCCGTTCACATAGACGCGCGGAACCCGCGTTCCGATCCGCGTGACGATTTCGTACGCGATCGTGCCGCAGGCCTGCGCCCAGTCCTCGGCGGTCGGCTCGCCCCGGTCGCCGGGCCCGAACAGCACCGCCTCCGCACCCACCGGGGGCTCGTCCCCGCCGAGGTCGACCACGAACTGGTCCATCGCGACCCGCCCGGCGACGGTCCGCCACTTGCCGTCGACCAGCACCGGACCGGTGCCCGAGGCGTGCCGGGGAACACCGTCCGCGTAGCCGACGGGCACGAGGCCGAGGGTGGTCTCGCCGGGGGTGACGTAGTGGTGGCCGTAACTGACGCCGTGCCCGCCGGGGACGTGCTTGACCAGGGCCAGCGACGCCCTCAGCGTCATCACGGGCCGCAGGCCGAAGTCGGCCGGGGTGCCGATCTCCGGGCTGGGCGAGACGCCGTACATGGCGATACCCGGACGGACCAGGTCGAAGTGGGTCTCCGGGAGGGTCAGCGTGGCCGGGGAGTTGGCGAGGTGCCGCACCTCGGGGCGCACGCCCTGCTCCTCGGCGTACGCCACCACCTCCCGGAACCGGGTGAGCTGGGCGGCGATGGACGGGTGCCCGGGTTCGTCGGCGCACGCGAAGTGGGACCACAGACCGGTGATCCGGACCAGGCCCTCGCGCTCGGCGCGCAGGGCCTCGCGGACCAGCTCGGGCCAGTCGTCGGGCTGGCAGCCGTTGCGGCCGAGGCCGGTGTCGGCCTTCAGCTGCACGCGCGCGGGCCGTCCCGCCTGCCGGGCGGCCTCCGTCACCTCCCGCAGCGCCCACACCCCGCTGAGCGAGACGTCGATGTCGGCCTCGATGGCCTGCCGCCAGGGCCCGCCCGGCACCCACAGCCAGCACAGGACACGCGTGTCCAGGCCGGCGGCGCGCAGTGCGAGGGCCTCCTCCGGCGTGGCCGTGCCCAGCCAGGTGGCCCCCGCCTCGACTGCCGCGCGGGCGCACGGCACGGCCCCGTGGCCGTAGGCGTCGGACTTGACGACGGCCATCAGGGCAGCGCCCTTCGCCCGGGCACGCAGGGCCCGCACATTGGCGCGCAGGGCGGCCAGATCGATCTCGGCCCGGGCGCGCAGGGGCGCGGTCGGCACAGCTGCAGTCTCACTCATGGCGCCCCCAGTGTCTCAGAGGCCCGTGCGGGCCCCAGGTGCAGTGTCAGGTACCCGGCCGCCGCCCCCGCTCCCTGGCCTCCTCCGCCTAGCCGGGCTCGCGGTGGCGAGCAGTGCCGCGACGCCTCGACACCTCGACGCGCGATTCGTCCGCTGATCATGCGATCAGCCAAACGTGCGGCCCCATCGGATCCAGGATGCCGCGCGGACGGGTCACCCGGGGGTGCACCTGGGTACACCCCCGTTCGGCAAGCAGGTGCAGTCCGCGCGCGTCGCCGTCCCGGCATCGTCGAGGTCATGCAGACGACACAGACGAGACAGCGGTGGAAAGTCCGGGCAGGGGTCTATCTGGTGGTCGCCTTCCTGGCGTCCGGGGCGCTGGGAGCCGTGCAGCCGGCCACCGGGATTCCCACGGAGGTCGTCCAACTCACCCAGTTCGGCCCGGCGCTGGGCGTGGCCCTGGCGGCTCTGCTGTGGCCGTCCCGGACGCGCGGGCTGCTCGCCGGTTCCCCGGGGCACCCGGCCTCCGCGTGGCGGCAGTTGCTCGCCACGCCCCTCATTATCATCCTCCTCTCGGCAGGCCCGTACGCCCTTCTGACCGGCACCGCCCACGCCACCGACCCACGCAGCCTGCACCACCCCCTCCTCCTCATCGCCCTCGCCCAACTGGTCGGCGCCTGCGGCGAGGAGATCGGCTGGCGCTGCTTCCTGCAGCCCCTGCTGCGCACCCGTTTCGGCCCGCTCACCGCGTCGGCGGCGGTCGGGACGGTGTGGGGCCTGTGGCACGTCCGGGCGCTGGCTCAGAGCCCGGCCTACGTGGCGGGCTTCCTGCTCGCCGCGATCGCGATGTCCGTCGCCCTGGGTCTGGCCCTGGAGGAGGTCGGGGGACTCCGGCGTCTGCTCCTCGCGGGCGGCTTCCACGCCCTGGTCAACCTCGGAATGCTGCTGTTCATGGACGAGGAGACGGGCAGGGCGCTGCCGATGGTCCTGTTCGGGCTGGCCTGCGCGGTGACCGCGGTGCCGTGGGGGTGGCGGAGGCGGGGGGTTACGATCCCGGCGGCCGTGGGGTGAGGGGGCGTGGGGTGGGGGGTTTCCGGCGCGCGGACTGGGTCGCGCTCTGGCGGTGCCAGTTGGTCGGGCTGGCCGGGTTTCTCGTGGTCGGGGCCGGGCTGTTGGCCGGCGGGGCGTTGACGCTGTTGCCGCTCGGGGTCGGCTTCCAGGTACTGCCCGCGACCGCCGGGCTGCTGCGCCGCGTGTCCGACACGTACCGGGCCCGCGCGGCCCGCTGGACCGGCCGTCCCCTCAGCCCTCCCGACCCCCTCCCCCGTGGCACGTCGGCCCGCCGCAGCAGCGCCGCGATCCTCGGGGACGACGGCTTCTGGTACGACCTGCGCTGGGCCTGGCTGGAGCCGTGGACGGGCGGGTTGCTGGCGGCGGTTCCGCTCGCGCTGGTCGAATACGGGGCGTTCGGCGCGCTGGTCCAGCCCTTCGTCCGGCGCCGGCTGGGCGACGGCAACTGGTACGCCTTCATACCGGTCACCTCCCCGGCCACCATGCTCACGGCCCTGCTCCTCGGCCTGGCGTTCATCGTGGCGGGCCTGCGTCTGGCGCCGGTCATGACGACCCTGCACGCCCGTCTCACCCACCGCCTGCTCGCCGCCCCGCGCACCACCGAACTGGCCCGCCGCGTCACCCGGCTGACGGACACCCGGGCCGCTGCCCTGGACGTCCACGCGGCCGAACTCACCCGTATCGAACGGGACCTGCACGACGGCGCCCAGGCACGCCTGGTGGCCCTGGGCCTCACCCTGGACGAGGCGACCCGTCTGCTGGACACCGACCCCGGGACCGCGCGCACCCTCCTCCTGGACGTCCGTGCCCTCTCCGCACGGGCGTTGCAGGATCTGCGCGATCTGGTCCACGGCATCCACCCGCCGATCCTGGCGGACCGGGGCCTCGCCGACGCGGTCCGCTCCCTGGCCCTGGACAGCCACCTGGACGTCGACGTGGCCGTACACCTGCCCCCGGACCGCCTTCCCGCGCCCGTCGAGTCGGCGGCCTACTTCACGGTGTCCGAACTCCTCACGAACGCGGCCAAGCACGCGCAGGCGACCCGGGTCGGCATCGCCCTGGCCCACGACGGCACGCACCTGCGGGTGACGGTGACCGACGACGGCCACGGCGGTGCCGACCCGTCGGCCGGGACCGGACTGCTCGGCGTGCGGCGCCGGTTGGATACCTTCGACGGCACGCTCGCCCTGTACAGCCCGCCGGGCGGGCCGACCACCGCGACCCTGGAGATCCCGTGCGCGTCGTCCTCGCCGAAGACCTCTTCCTCCTCCGCGACGGCCTGACCCGCACCCTGCGCGAACACGGCTGCGAGGTCGTGGCCTCGGTGGACAACGGCCCCGCGCTGGTACGGGCCCTGCGCGAGACGGACCTGGACGTCGCCGTGATCGACATCCGCCTGCCGCCCACGCACACGGACGAGGGCCTGAAGGCGGCCCTGGAGGCCCGCCGCACCCGACCGCGGCTGCCGGTCCTGATCCTCTCCCAGTACGTCGACCAGCTCTACGCCCATGAACTCCTCGCCTCCGGCGAGGGCGCCGTCGGCTACCTCCTCAAGGACCGCGTCACCCACACCGCGCAGTTCGTCGACGCCCTGCACACGGTCGCCGCCGGCGGCACGGTGATGGACCCCCAGGTCATCGCCAGGCTTCTGACCCGCAGTGAGAAACGGGGCCGCACGGACTCGCTGACCCCCCGCGAGCACGAGGTCCTCACTCTCATGGCCGAGGGCCGCTCCAACACGGCCGTCGCCGGCACCCTGCACATCAGCGAGAGCGCGGTGGCCAAACACATCGCGTCGATCTTCGCGAAGCTGGGGATAGAACAGTCACCGGAGGACAATCGCCGGGTGCTGGCGGTGTTGGCCTACTTGAGGGGCTGAGTGACCTGCGTGGCTGCGGGCCACAGTTCACCCCCGCACATCCCTCCACGCCTCCGGGATCCTCTCCGCGACATCGTGTGCCCCGGCCGGTGCCCCGTCTGCGGCGAAGCGGCCCGCCAGGCCATGGAGATACGCCGCCACACTCCCCGCGTCCAGCGCGGACAGCCCCGCCGCCAGCAGTGACCCGGCCAGTCCTGACAGCACGTCCCCGCTCCCGGCCGTGGCCAGCCAGCCCGTCCCCGTGGCGTTCACCCGCACCGGCCCGCCCCCGGAGTCCGCCACCAACGTCGTCGACCCCTTCAGCAGCACGGTCGCCCGGTACACCGCAGCCAACTCGCGCACCGAGGCCAGTCGAGCCCCCTCGACCTCCTCCCGCGGCACCCCGAGCAACGCCGCCGCCTCCCCGGCATGCGGAGTCATCAGGGTCGGCGCCGTACGCGCACGCACGGCGTTGCGCTCGGCCAGCCGCAGCCCGTCGGCGTCGAGCAGCACCGGCACCTCGGCGGACAGCACCTCCGCCACGGTCGCCGCGTCGTCCCCGGCACCCGGCCCGGCCACCCAGGCCTGCACCCGCCCGGCCTTGGCGGGCCCCTGGTCGGACACGAGGGACTCCGGGAAGCGAGCGATGACCGCCTGCGTCGCGGGCCCGACGTACCGCACGGCCCCCGCCCCACCCCGCAGCGCTCCGGAGACGGCCAGCACGGCGGCCCCCGGATACCGCGCGGACCCCGCGGCGATCCCGACCACGCCCCGCCGGTACTTGTCGCTCTCCGCCACGGGAAGCGGCAACAGCCGCGCCACGTCCGCGTGCTGCAACGCCTCCAGCTCGGCGTCCGGCGGCAGTTCGAGCCCGATGTCGACCAGCCGCACCGACCCGGCGTACTCCCGCGCGGGGTCGACCAGCAGTGCCGGCTTGTGCGTCCCGAAGGTGACGGTGAGGTCGGCCGGCAGCGCCGTACCCCGTACTTCTCCCGTGTCCGCCTCGACCCCGCTCGGCAGGTCCACGGCGACGACGGCGGCCCGCGACCGCTCGACGGCACCGGCCAGCGCCTCCGCGTCCGGCCGCAGTCCGCCCTTGCCCCCGATCCCGACGATGCCGTCCACGACGAGGTCGGCCCGCTCGACGGCCTCCTCGGCGGCACCGTCGGCCGCGAGGCACCCACCCGCCCGGAGCAACGCCGCGAGCCCCTCGGAGTGGGTCCGCTCGGGCCGCGCCAGCAGTACGGCCGTGACCCCGGCCCCCCGCCGCGCCAGCCGCGCCCCCGCGTACAACGCGTCGCCGCCGTTGTCCCCGCTCCCGACGAGCAGCACCACCCGGCTGCCGTAGACCCGTCCGAGCAGGTCCGCACAGGCAGCGGCCAGCCCCGCGGCGGCCCGCTGCATCAGCGCACCCTCCGGGAGCCGCGCCATCAACTCCCGCTCGGCCGCCCTCACCGTCTCCACGCTGTACGCAGTACGCATGGCATCGAGTCTGCCCCGGAAACCCCTGCCGCCACACCCGGGGGCGTCACCCCTCGGCGACCACCACGGCCGACGCGATGCCCGCGTCATGGCTGAGCGACACGTGCCAGGACCGCACCCCGAGTTCCGCGGCCCGCGCGGCCACGGTGCCCTTCACCCGCAGCCGGGGCTGCCCGCTGTCCTCGACGAACACCTCGGCGTCGGTCCAGTGCAGCCCGGGCGGGGCCCCGAGGGCCTTGGCGAGCGCCTCCTTCGCCGCGAACCGCGCCGCGAGCGAAGCGATGCCCCGGCGCTCCCCACTGGGCAGATACAACTCGCTCTCCACGAAAAGCCGGTCGGCGAGACCAGGCGTACGGTCCAAGGACGCCCGGAACCGGTCGATCTCGGCAACGTCGATACCAACCCCGATGATGCTCATCCGGGCACTCTACGATCCGTCTGGCGACTGCGGGCTCGGCTCCCCGGTGACCGGACCGGCCTGGTGTGCAGCGGTGAAACCTGCCGCCCATTGCGCGCGTTGTTCCCCGTCCTCCGCCACCTCACCGGCGCGCACCCGGGCCACATCCTCAAGGCGAGGAACCCGGCGCCGCCTGAGGCCTTCGAGCCCGAACAAAAAATCACCGGCCACCTGTCGGCTGTCTTGCTGACCGTCCTGCTGGTCGGCCGACACTCAGGCCTGTTCAGGGCTGGTCCCCGGAACGTCCGCGTCCTCGGCGAACAGGTCCTCGGCCCGCTCGACCGTACGGGAACGCTCCAGCCAGGCGTCCATGCGGTCGAGATCGGTGCAGGTGGTGATGCGCTCGCGCACACTGTCCGGTACGGGGATGCCACGCACCTCCAAAACCGACAGGATGCCCTTGGCCTCGCCTTCGGCCCTGCCCTCTGCCCTGCCCTCTGTCTTGCCTTCTGTCTTGCCTTCGGCCCGGCCTTCCAAGTAGGCGGTTTCGCGGACCGTCCCCCGGCCGGGGAAGTAGCTGACGAACGACATGATTTCCCTCAATTTCTGTCCGGCCGGGGTGTTACCCAGGCTGATTTCCAGGAAGTCGAAGAAGTAGTCGGCGGTCTCGGGGTCCGTTTCCCGGATCTCCTGAAGGGCGGCTGTGATTGCCCTCAGTATGGCCTCACAGTCGGCGCTGCGGGCATGTGCCAGGGCGGAGAGCACCGCCAGGGCGGAGAGCACCGCCAGTGCGGGGTTCTTCGTCGCGGTCCTGACGTCGGTGATCTTCGGCAGATTGTCCGGCCCGGCGACCAGTGGACAGGTCCGCTGAGCCGTCCAGCCGCGCGTACCGCAGTCGAAGGGTCCTGTCGCCCACTTGGCCGTGGACCTGTCCTGGCAGACCACGAGAAGCAGCACGGGCAGGCGGTACTTCGCCTGGAGGTAGGCGACGTAGTACGCCCAACTCGACGCCTTGCCCTCGTCTTTGCCCGACTGCGACTCGATGGCGAGCAGGAAGTCCTCGCCGTCGGACGGACCCACACACAGCACGGTGTCCACGCGTCGCTCCAGTGGCCGCGCCTCCGTCACGTCCGTGGTGACGGCGTCCACGGTCGCCTTTGCGGACAACGCGGTCGGTGTGTCCCACGCCCCGTCCGCAGTACGCCCGGTGGCGACCAGGGACGGAAGCCCTCAAGACCGCCCCCGAAACCGAGTCCCCTCGCGTCGCAGCTCCCTGCTAGCCTGCCGAGGCTCGATCACATGTGCCCATTCGGGCGCTCGCGGGTCACATCACGCGCCTCCTGACCAGACGGCGTGCTCCGCGGTGGGAGCGCATCCGAAACGCCGAGGGGGGCGGACGCTTGAGCAGTACCACCAGCGCAGGCAGCGACAGAGACGGCGGCGGCAGAGCCGCCGGCCCGTCGAGGCCGGTGACCGATCCGTTCGACGCGCTGCCCGAACTCGCGCCGCTGCGCACCGCCGCCCAGGCCGGCGACTGGGCCGCCACCCAGGACTTCTTCAGCGGCCGCGACTCCGCCGACGAGGTCTCCTTCGCGGCCGGCGCGCTCGCCGACCTCGCCGGGACCGAGGGGTATCTGGAGGAGGCCGCGCAGGCCCTGCCCGGCGACCCGCTGCCGCGTACGCTGCTCGCCGAGCGGTACATCCGCATCGGCTGGACGATCCGCAGCGGCGCCGGCGCCGAGCACGTCTCGCGGGATCAGTTCGACCAGTTCCACGCCTGGTTGCGCAAGGCCGAGCACATCTTGATCGAGGTCTGCGCGGAGCACCCCGACCACGCCCCCGCCTGGACCGCCAGGCTGCTGACCGCCCGCGGCCTGGAGCTGGGGCAGTCCGAGGCCCGGCGCCGCTACGACCGGCTGTCGGTCCACCACCCCCACCAGTTCCGCGCGCAGTCGCAGTTGCTGCAGCAGTTGAGCCCCAAGTGGGGCGGATCCCTGGAGGCCACGCACGCATTCGCCCAGGAGTGCGTGAGTGCCGCGAAGGACGGCTCACCCGCCGGGATCCTGATCGCCGAGGCCCACGTCGAGCACTGGCTGGAGCTGTCCGGAGTCGCGGGCACGGAGTACCTGCGGAACGTGTCCGTCCGCAACGACCTCCGCCAGGCCGCCCAGGCGTCCGTGCTGCACCCGGACCACCGGCCGGGACGGCACGGGTTCACCGGGCACAGCGCGTTCGCCCTGGCCTTCTCGCTCGGCGGTCACCTCAAGGACGCCGCCCCGCACTTCGCCGCCCTGGGCAACACGGCCGCCGAGTCCCTGTGGCGGTACCTGGGCGACTGGAAGAGCCGGTACGCGACGTACCGCACGGCCGCGCTGGCGACGCTCCGAGGGGAGACGGAACGATGACCACGTACGACGCGACCGTGAGACGCGATGCCGCGGACCTCACCGCCCTCGACGGGCTGATCGGCCACGCCACCGTCCAGGGCGTGCCCGTCCTGCACGCCCCGCGCCCCGGCGACATCTCCGCCGGTCTCTTCTTCCGCGTGGGCCGCGCCGACGAGACCTTGTCCACGTCCGGTGTCACCCATCTCGTCGAACACCTCGCGCTGCACCGGCTGGGCGTGTCCGACGTGCATTACAACGGCGCCACGGCGAACACGTACACCCACTTCCACGTCACCGGCGACGAGGACGAGGTCGTCACGTACCTCAACGACCTCTGCGCGGCCCTGCGCGACCTTCCACTGGACCGTCTGGAGACGGAGAAGGAGATCCTCCGCACGGAGGCGGCGGGCCGCGCGAACGGCCCCAACTCGCAGATGCCGCTGTGGCGTTACGGCGCCCAGGGCTATGGCCTGTCCAGCTACGACGAACTCGGCATCTGGAGTCTGACGGCCGATCAGGTGCAGCAGTGGGCCGAGACCCGCTTCACCAGGGACAACGCGGTGCTGTGGATGACCAGCGACCACGTACCGGACGGCCTGGACCTCACCCTGCCCGCAGGCCGCCGCATCCCGGCCCCGGCCGCGTCCGGCTCACTGCCGGTCACCCCCGCCTACATCCGCGGCGACGACGGCCACGTCGTCTTCGACAGCGTGCTGCACCGCTCCACCGCGGCTGCCGTCTTCGCCGACGTTCTGGGCCGCGCCCTGTTCCGGGACCTGCGCCAGGAGGGCGGCTACTCCTACACGGCGGAGGCGCACTACTCCCCCCGCGACGCCGGCTTCGCCACCCTCACCGCGTACGCCGACGCGCTGCCCGAGAAGCAGGACGCGGTGGTCGGCGCCTTCGTCGACACGCTCGCCGGGCTGCGCGCGGGCCGCATCGAACAGGCCGAACTGGACTCGGTGCGCGGCAAGTTGCTCAAGCGGTACGACACACCCGACCTCGGCGCCGCCAAGCTGCCGTCGGACGCGCTCAGCCTGCTCCTCGGCCACGAGATCCTCTCCCCGGAACAGCACAAGGCCGAACTGGAGGCGGTCACGGTCGCGGACCTGCGCGAGATCGCCCGCGAGGCGTGGGACGGCGGGCTGTTCCAGGTGCCCGCCCGCGGCGCCGACTGGGCGGGCTTCACGCTCGCCCCGCAGTACTCGTCGTCCGCGGTCACCGGCACCCGGCACCAGTCGCTGGAGGACGACGGCCTCACGCTCGTCATCGGAGCCGAGGGGGTGAGTCTGCTGCTGCCGGGCGGCCCGGTCACCGTGCGGTACGACGCCTGCGCCGCGATGACCGCCCGCCCCGACGGGGCCCGCTTCCTGACCGGCCTCGACGGCTTCCGCGTGGCTGTCGAGCCGACCCTGTTCCGGGACGTCACGGCCGAGCGGATCGCCGTGCTGGACGCGGCCGTCCCCGCCGCCGCGGTCGTCCCGCTGCCGGCCCGTGACCCGGAACGGATTCCGCAGCCGCGCGAGCGGGAGATGCGAGAGGCGGCCCCCGTGCCGCAGGGCGGGGGCGACGAGGCCAGGAAGTCGGCGTCTCCTGGCCTGCGGCACCTGCCGGTCTGGTTCGTGCTCCTGGTGGCGGCGGAGGCGGTGTTCGGCCTGGGCCTCCTGATCGCCATCCTCCAGACGTCCGACTCGGCCCACGCGGCGTTGATTCACCTGACCCGCGCGATGCTGCCGACCGCCCTGGTGATCGCCTACACCCGCAAGGCGTACCGCCACGCCCGGCGCGAGCGCGGCTGACTCCCGGGAACGCGCTGCTACTCCACCGTCACCGACTTCGCCAGGTTGCGGGGCTGGTCCACCTCGTTGCCGCGGGCGGTGGCCAGCTCGCACGCGAACACCTGCAGCGGCACCGTCGCCACCATCGGCTGCAGCAGCGTCGGCGTGGCCGGGATCCGGATCAGGTGGTCGGCGTACGGAACCACCGCCTCGTCCCCCTCCTCCGCGATCACGATCGTCCGCGCGCCCCGCGCCCGGATCTCCTGCATGTTGGACACGATCTTGTCGTGCAGGACGGACCGGCCGCGCGGCGACGGAACGACGACCACCACCGGCACGTCCTCCTCGATCAGCGCGATCGGACCGTGCTTCAACTCGCCCGCCGCGAAGCCCTCGGCGTGCATGTAGGCGAGTTCCTTGAGCTTGAGGGCTCCTTCCAGGGCGACCGGATAGCCCACGTGCCGGCCCAGGAACAGCACCGTGTTCTTGTCGGCCAGGGACCGGGCGAGCGACCGTACCGGCTCCATCGTGTCCAGCACGCGCTCGACCTCGCCCGAGATCTGCGACAGGTCCCGGATCACGGCACGGATCTCGTCGCCCCACTTGGTGCCCCGCACCTGGCCCAGGTACAGGGCCACCAGGTAGCACGCCACCAGCTGCGTCAGGAACGCCTTGGTGGAGGCGACGGCCACCTCGGGCCCGGCGTGCGTGTACAGCACCGCGTCCGACTCGCGAGGGATCGTCGAACCGTTGGTGTTGCAGATGGCCAGGACCTTCGAGCCCTGCTCCCGCGCGTGCCGGAGCGCCATCAGGGTGTCCATGGTCTCGCCGGACTGGGAGATGGCGATCACCAGGGAGCGGCCGTCCAGGATCGGGTCCCGGTAGCGGAACTCGCTGGCCAGTTCCACCTCGCAGGGGATCCGCGTCCAGTGCTCGATGGCGTACTTGGCGATCAGGCCGGCGTGGAAGGCCGTACCGCACGCGACGATGACGACCTTGTCCACCTCGCGCAGCTCGGACGGCGAGATCCGGACCTCGTCCAGGGTCAGTGAACCGGCCGCGTCGATACGGCCCAGGAGCGTGTCGGCGACCGCCTTCGGCTGCTCGGCGATCTCCTTGAGCATGAAGTAGTCGTAGCCGCCCTTCTCGGCGGCCGAGGCGTCCCAGTCGACGTGGTAGGAGCGCACGTCCGCCTCGCGGCCGTCGAAGCCCGTCACCTTCACGCCGTCCCGGCGCAGCTCCACCACCTGGTCCTGGCCCAGCTCGATCGCCGAGCGGGTGTGCGCGATGAACGCGGCGACATCGGAGGCCAGGAACGCCTCGCCCTCCCCCACGCCCACCACGAGCGGGGAGTTCCGGCGCGCGCCCACGACCACGTCCGGCTCGTCGGCGTGCACCGCGACCAGCGTGAACGCGCCCTCCAGGCGCCGGCACACCAGCCGCATGGCCTCGGCGAGATCGGCGCACGACGAGAACTCCTCGGCCAGCAGGTGCGCGACCACCTCGGTGTCCGTCTCGGACGCCAGCTCGTGGCCCCGCTCGGCCAGTTCCGCGCGCAGCACCGCGAAGTTCTCGATGATGCCGTTGTGGACGACGGCCACCCGCCC
Source organism: Streptomyces sp. NPDC001450 (assembly GCF_053597295.1). Lineage (NCBI taxonomy): Bacteria > Bacillati > Actinomycetota > Actinomycetes > Kitasatosporales > Streptomycetaceae > Streptomyces > Streptomyces sp. NPDC001450. The sequence goes on along the minus strand of NZ_JBSFHY010000035.1, from coordinate 6,870 downwards.
GGCGTTGTCGAGGTGCGGATGCGCATTCGCGTCCGTCGGACCGCCGTGGGTGGCCCAGCGCGTGTGGCCGATGCCCGTCGAGCCCGCCGGCAGCGGCCGCTCGACCAGTTCCTTCTCCAGGTTGACCAGTTTCCCGGCCTTCTTCGCGGCGGCCAGCCCGCCGTCCGCCAGCACGGCGACGCCCGCCGAGTCGTAACCCCGGTACTCCAGCCGCTTCAGCCCGGCCATCACGACCTCGAGCGCCGACTGCGACCCCACGTATCCCACGATTCCGCACATGAGCGGCAGCCTACGGGCCGACGAGCGACGTAAGTGGCCTTCGCCTGCCCGAAATCGGAAATTCCCGCCGGGGTACGAAGGTCTACGACGGTCCGGATCATCAACTCGGCGGGTGTCACATGCACGAGCCCGGCGGTGTCTTCATGCCGAACAGCCCAACAGCCCAACAGCCCAACGGGCAGAGGTCCGAGGAGGACACCATGGCGCCACGCATTCCGAAGGCGGAGCTCGACCCCGAGCTGAAGGAGAACCTGACCAAGCAGCTCGGCGCCGTGCCCGAGCCCGTCGAGGTGGCGTTCAACAACCCCGGCGTCGCCCTGGCCAACATGGATTTCTCGGCCAGGGTGGCCGCCTGGAACGCGGCCGACGCGAGCCTCAAGTCGTTCGCGCACATGGCCGTCTCGGCGCAGGTCGGCTGCAGCTGGTGCCTCGACATCGGCTACTTCCAGGCGCAGAACCAGAACCTGGACCTGACCAAGGCGAGCCAGGTGCCGCGCTGGCGGGAGTCGGACGTGTTCACGCCGCTGGAGCGGGACGTGATGGAGTACGCCGAGGCCATGACGAACACGCCGCCGACCGTCACCGACGAGCTGTCCGCGAGCCTGCTCGACCGGCTCGGCCCGGCGGCGCTGGTCGAGCTCACCGTGTTCATCGCCTTCGCCAACTTCGCGACCAGGACCAACACGGCGCACGGGATCACGTCGCAGGGCTACTCCGACTCCTGCGAGATCCCCCTGGCCGCGCGGCCCGCCGACTCCGGCGCGGCGTCCGGCGCATGACCGAGGACCCTTTCGTCGCCCATCGCAGCCTGCTGTTCACGGTCGCCTACGAGATGCTCGGGTCGGCGGCCGACGCGGAGGACGTGCTGCAGGAGTCCTGGCTGCGGTGGGCCGGCGTCGACCACACGCAGGTGCGTGACCCGCGGGGCTACCTCGTCCGGACGGTCACGCGGCAGTCGCTCAACCGGCTGCGGACCCTGTCGCGCAGCCGCGAGGACTACGTGGGCCAGTGGCTGCCGGAGCCCCTGCTGACCAGCCCCGATGTCGCCGAGGACGTCGAGCTCGCGGAGAGCGTCTCGATCGCGGTGCTGACCGTGCTCGAAACGCTCGCGCCGACCGAGCGGGCGGTCTTCGTGCTCCGCGAGGTCTTCGAGCTGCCGTACGGCGAGATCGCCGAGGCCGTCGGGAAGTCCGCGGCCGCGGTGCGGCAGATCGCGCGCCGCGCCCGCGAACATGTCGCGGCCCGGCGGCCGCGGGTGCAGGTGAGCCGGTCGGAACAACAGGCGGTGGTGGAGCGGTTCCTGGCCGCGCTGCGCACCGGGCGTCTTCAGGAGCTGATGGAGGTCATGGCACCGGACGTCGTCATGATCGCCGATGGTGGCGGGCTCGTGGCCGCCGCGCTGACTCCGGTCCACGGCGCCGAACTCGTGGTGCCGTTGCTCGCGCGCGTGAACCAGGTGGTGACCGCGTTCGAGGCGACGGACGTGTGGCTCAACGGCGCACCCGCGGGCCGGCTCGCGTTCGACGGCGAGCCGGCCACGGTGAGCCTCTCGGTCGAGAACGGGCGCATCACCCGGATCTACGTGGTGCGCAACCCGCGGAAGCTGACCAGGCTGGACGAAGCGTCCGAGCTCACCAGGTAGGCCCGCTGCCGTACGCCGTCCAGGGCCGGAGCTTCTCGGGGTTCCGTACGGCCCAGATCCGGTGGATCCGGTCGCCCACGACGTCGAGGGCCAGCACCGCCGCGGTGACGCCGTCCTGCTGGACGACCACCCCGGGCTGGCCGTTGACCGTGCGCTCCAGGACGGTCATGCCGACTGCCCGGGCGGAGAGATCGACGAGGTAGCGCGCGACCTGCTCGCCGCCGTCGACGGGGCGCAGCGCGGCCTGGGCGAGTCCGCCGCCGTCGGCGATCGCCGTGGCGTCGGGGTCGAGGAGGCCGATGAGCGCGTCGATGTCCTGGGCTTCCCAGGCCCGCTTGAAGTCCCTGACGACGTCGGCGCGCCGGGCCGCGGGAGTCCCGGTAGTCGCGGGAGCGTGCGAGGCACGCATGCGGCGGCGGGCCGACGAGGCCAGCTGGCGACATGCCGCCGGGGTACGGCCGACGATCTCGGCCACTTCGGCGAAGGGATAGCGGAAGACGTCGTGCAGGATGAACGCGACGCGCTCGGCCGGGGTCATCGCTTCGAGCACGACGAGGAAGGCCATGTTGACCGACTCGTCGAGGGTGACGCGGTCGGCCGGGTCGACGGCGGTGCCGCCCGACCGCCCGCTGATCCACTCCGTCCGATCGGGCAGCGGCTCCGGGATCCACGCGCCCACGTAGCGCTCCCGCCGGACCCGTGCCGAGCGCAGCAGGTCCAGGCAGATACGGCCGGCGACCTTCGTCAGCCAGGCACCCGGGGAGTCGATGGCTTCCCGCTGCTCCGGGGACATGGCGTACCAGCGGGCGTACGTCTCCTGCACGACGTCCTCGGCGTCGGCCAGGGAGCCGAGGAGCCGGTACCCGAGATTGATCAGCTGACGCCGCTCGCTGGTGATCGCGCTCAGGCCCGGATCGAGCGGGCCCTCTGCAGGCCCGGACTGCGTGCTCATGTGTCGCCGTCTCCCTTGGTCGTATCCGCACTCACCAGTACGACGGGACAGCGCACCGGACTGTGACGTCGGCGCGGCACCTCACATCCCGAGGGGCCGTGTCGTCGTACCGCTGAGACGAACACATCCACTCCGCGAGGAGAACCCTCATGAACATCGCTCTGTGGATCACTGCGGGACTGCTGGCCGTGGGCTCCCTGGCCGGCGGCGCCATGCTGCTGATCCAGCCCAGGCAGAAGCTGGTCACCTCCGGCTGGGCCTGGGTCGAGGACTTCGGCGACGGCACCGTCAAGGCCATCGGCACCCTCAAGGTGCTGGCCGCGGCAGGCCTGATCCTGCCCGCCGTGCTCCACATCGCGCCGGTCCTGGTGCCGCTGGCCGCCGTCGGCTGGGTGCTGCTGATGATCGGCGCGATGATCACGCACCTCCGCCGCCAGGAGGCCCAGGCCATACCGGTGAACCTGGTCCTGCTCGCCCTGGCCGCCTTCGTGGCGTGGGGCCGCTTCGGCCCCCATTCCTTCACCGGCTGACCTGGTTCGACACGAGGAAGAGGAAGAGGAGAAAGCTGATGAGCGACCTTCAGTCCATCGCTGACCGCTTCGAGATCGAGGCCCTGCGCGGCGAGTTCACCGACGCGGGGATGATGCGTGACTACGACCGCTTCGCGTCACTGTTCACCGAGGGCGGCGTCTGGCGGATCCCCGGCGTCGCCGAGTTCACCGGCCGGGCGGACATCCGCGCCGGGATCGAGCGGCTGCAGGGCTTCTGGGACTACTTCGTGCAGAACGTGCACCCGGGCACGATCCGGCTCACGGGCGACGCCGCGGAAGGCCGCGCGTACATCTCGGAGTTCGGGCGCATGCGCGACGGCACGTCACACGCGAACCACTCCCTCTACCACGACCGCTACCGCCGCACCCCGGACGGCTGGCGGTTCACGGAGCGCGTCTACGAGGTCAGGTACGCCGACAACTCCCCACTGGCCGGCTCGGCGCCCGGCCCGGCGGCCACATGACGCACCCTACGACGCCGACCTCACCCGTACCGGGTGGAGCGCCCTGCGCGACAGGACTCCGCTGCCACTCACCGCTGAAGAGGCCGAGGAGGGGCGCGGCCTCGGCGACGTCGTCGACCTCGTCGAGGTGCGGGACATCCACCTCCCGCTCTTCTGCCTCCTCAACCTCTACGTCGACGCCACGGACGGGCTCAGAAGCGGATGCGCGTTCGCGTCCGTCGGACCGCTGTGAGTGGCCCAGCGCATGTGGCCGATGCCCGTCGAGCCCGCCGATAGCGGCCGCTCGACCAGTTCCTTCTGCAGGTCGACCAGCTTCCCGGCCTTCTTCGCGGCGGCCGGCCCGCCGTCCGCCAGCACATCCTCGAGCGACGTAAGTGGCCCTCTCCCGTGCGGCTCTACGTGTACATGCCTATGCTGTGGTCGCGCATGGACGGAACCTGACCATTCCGCCTTCACGCGCATCGATCAGCGACCAGGGGAACGCCGTCGCTCACGGGGAGGGGTTGCATCGCCATGCCGTCACACCGACCGCACGCACGCCGCAAGTCGTCTGGGTTCGTGAGTTCCTGAGCGCGCCTCAGGACCGGATCCCTGCTCCCTGCTCTTCGGCCGCTCTTCCGGCCCGCAACCCCGACTGAACACAGAAAGGGATGCTTCCTTGCACCCCAGACCGCGGTTCCGCCTGCCCGGAACACGAAGATCGCAGAAGCTCACCTCCGCCGTCACGTCCGTCGCCGCACTGGCCGTCCTGGCAGGCCTGGCGGTTCAGCCCGGCCTGACCAACCTGGGCGCCCAGCCGGTGGGCGACTCCTATCCCTGGTACGAGGACACCTCCGCCGAGCAACTGCGGCAGGACCAGTGCCTGATGGCCGACGTACTGCGCCTCGGCGGCCCGTCCATGGCCGCGACCGCGCAGAACGGCCTCAACCAGACGCCGGACAAGCTCCACGTCCTGGCCGACCGCAAGAACTGGGAACAGACACCGCTCGCCGTCGCGTACAAGAACGACCGCGACGCGGCCGGCAAGGACCTCGACGCCGTGTGGGCCCTCCAGGACGGCTGGAAGAAGCCCCTCGACGGTCTCGCCACGCCCGGTGGCTTCTCCGAGACCGGCTTCCACTGGCCGCCCGGCACCAGCAACGACGGCCAGAAGAGCTTCTACGAGCAGACCGGTCTCACGCCCTGGATCGCCGACCGGTTCTGGAAGACGGACTCCGACTTCTACGAGGACGCCACCCCGGCGGCCGACGCCAAGACCCTCAAGGCCGTCGACGACATCGGCAACCCCCTGTACGGCAAGGACCCCGACCCGACGGGGACCACCCAGGAGGAGTGGAACCGCGCGCTCGCCGAGCAGAGCGCCTTCCAGTGGATGCACGGCGGGCCCAGCGCCAACGCCGGCGCGGACGACGCCCGTATCTTCCTGTCCTCCGGTGGCTTCCCGCGCAGCGCTCCGCAGCCGGGCACGCCGGAGTACCGCATCGCCGTCGAGGACGTGAAGTCCCGCTTCGCCGCCTGCGGTTGGCGTGACCCGCTGGACCCGGACAACGTGCTGGGCGACATCACCTCCACCGCGGCCGCGGAGTGGCAGCAGGAGATCGCCTCCCAGGCGACCCAGCGCAACCAGATCGTCGACGCGAACAAGGACGCCGTAGACGCCCTCACCAAGAGCGCGAAGGCCCTGGGCGAGATGCTGGGCCAGTCCTGGGTTGCCGACCACCTCACCCGCTGGCAGGACTACTGGAGCGCCGGCGGCCTCGGCTGGATCGGTGACGGCCAGTTGGAGATCCAGGTGCCGGGGGCCGCCGGCAAGTGCCTCGACGTGCAGGGCGGCGGCAAGACCAACGGGACCCCCGTGCAGGTCTACACGTGCAACGGCGGCGCCTCCCAGCAGTGGAAGCTGCTGGGCTCCTACGACGGTGGCTACACCCTGGTCAACCCGAACGCCTTCAAGTGCCTGGAAGTGCTCAACGGCGCCAACGCCGACGGCACGAAGATCCAGATCCGGGACTGCGGCAGCAGCAAGGCCCAGCAGTGGACGTTCGACGTCCGCAGCAGCGGCCCGCTGCGCAACGCGGCGACGGGCAAGTGCCTGCACCTGCCGACGTTCGACAACAGCAAGGACGCCGTGCTGTCGACGTGCAACGGCTCCAGCGCGCAGAAGTTCAAGATCGTCCCCAAGACCCACACGGGTGATGACAAGCTCGGCTACCCGGACAAGGCCCAGTTCACCAAGGCGACGGCCGGGATCGCCGCGGCGCAGGCCGCCTCGAAGAAGCAGCTCGCCGTTCTGAAGACGCAGCTGACCGCCGCGCAGAAGGCGGCGACGACGTCGGACACGGCGGTGCAGGCCGCTTACGGCATCGCCGACGCCAACGGCGCGCCGCGGGGGCGTGGTCTGCTGGTGGGTCAGCAGAAGGATCAGGTCACCAAGGGGGCCGCGGCGGCTGTCGCGGCGCTGGAGAAGGCCGGTGAGACGGCGGAGGCCGCGACCCGTGCCGCCGCCGGTGACAGTGCGACCATCACCCAGCGGGCGCTGGCGCAGGCCGCGCAGTCCAAGGCGGAGTTCCGTAAGAAGGCCGCCGAGACGGCCGAGTGGCAGGCCAAGGCCGCAGCGGACGCGGCGAAGGTCCACCGGGACAACGCCAAGAAGGACAAGGAGACCGCCGAGGCGAAGCTGGGCGACGCGCTGAAGGCGGAGGGCGACGCGAAGGCGGCCGCCGCCGACGCGCACGCCAAGCGGCTCGCGGCGGAGGCCGAGGAGAAGACGGCCAAGGCGGAGAAGGAGAACGCCGCCGCCAGCCGGGCCGAGGCCGCCGAGCACCGCAAGAACGCCGAGTCCGAGGCGACGAAGGCGAAGGACGCCAAGGACAAGGCCGAGGCCGCCGAGAAGACCGCCGAGGACCGGCGCGACGACGCCGTCGCGGCCAAGGACCACGCCAAGGACATGCGCGACGACGCGTGGGACGCCGAGCAGAAGGC